>JBPCOO010000197.1:0-6769 GCA_051000155.1 Solirubrobacterales bacterium
ACTCGCGGTAGTCCCACCAGATCCGATCGCCCGGTCGGACCTCGGCCTCGGCGGCGCCCACCGGCGACCAGTAACCGTTGACGTAGAAGAACCAGTCCTGCTGGGAGGAGCCCGCCGCGCGGTTCTCAATCCCATTGATCGAGTTGATGAAGTTGCCGCCGAAAGAGGTCTCGATCTCCGCCTCGCGGTCGAGGAAGCGCGCGACCGTCTCGGTAGGAGTTGGGTCGGTCGTGGTCGCCTCGACCAGCTCCTCGGCGCCGAAGTCGCGGGTGACGGTCAGGGTGGCGGCCCCATCCGCCGCCTCGCCGGGCCCGAGGCCGCAACCCACGGCCGCGACGACGCCCAAAAGCGCCATCGCGGCCGCGAGCCGGTGCAGCCGGAGATGGGTGCGGGCTATCCGCATCCCTTCAGCTTGTCCCGCTTGTCAGCGCGAACGGTATCGATGCCGCCACCGCAACGGACGATGTCGCGACCGCCGCCGCGGACGTTGACGAAGTCGTCGCCCTTCTTGGCGCGAACGACATCCTTGCCCTTACCGGCGTAGATCCGGTCGTCGCCGCGGGTGCCACGGATGACGTCCTTCTTGTCGCTGCCGAAAATGTCGGCGGGGGGTTGAGTCTGGCAGTCGTCGAGGTCATCAGCAACGCACAGGGGCTCGAACGCGGACGGGATCGAGCCCTCGCGCGCGGCCTGCAGGTCGGACAGTCCCCCCTCGGGAACCTCGTCGAGCTTGGTCCTGCCGGCTCCGTTGGTCGGCTTGCTCGCGCCGGTCACCGTCGCGCCCTTGGCCGGGCTGCGACTGCCGTCATCGGCGTACTCCCAGACCTGAACTCCTACCTGGTCGACCGACTCGCGCTCGGCCCGAGCCTGCACCTCCAGCTCCAGCTCCAGCGGCACCGGAGCTTCGAAGTCGGTGATCAGGTACCAGAGCACCTGGTCGTCGGTCCGCAAGCGGGTGCCGTCGGCCCCGGCCTGGGAGGCGATGTGGTTGACCTTGAGGTACCAGTACCCAGTCGAGGGTGCCACCGCGCCTCCGATCTCGCAGACGGTGATCCCGAAATCGAAGAAGTCGGAGACCCCGAGCGGCTTGACCCCGGCGAAGCGGTTGGCCTTCTCGAAGCCGGTCGCGTCGTCGAGGATTCCGAGGGCGGTCGCCCCGGGGACGGTCACTTTCTCGCCGCTGCCGCCGGTCCCCTCGCCGAAGCAGTCGGCGTCGGGGCTGGTCTTGATCTTGGACTTGCCGGTGTACTGGGTGTGCTGGGCGAGCGTCTCGCCGCCAGAGTCGACCGCGCGGAGCTCCGCCGGTCGGGTCGCACCGGCCGCAGCCGGAATCAGTAGTGCCGCGCAGAGGACGCCGAACAGCGCCGCGCGAAGCGGTGAAAACAGGTGAGTAGGCATATGAGCCACCCTTTCCTCGAGGGTTGATATTGCTGCGGTCGGAGGCAGGTCTCCTGGCTCGGGGATTCGCTTGCTCGCGCCTTCCCAAGACCGCTTGGGCGATCTCAGTGGCTGACTTGCGTCATGCGAGGACTAGCCCTCTCACAGTGGCGGGACCGCGCCGGATTCACACCGGACTTCCCTTGACACCGACCGTTGTCCGCCACTTTAGCCCACTCCCGCGTGACCGAGGATTCCGCCCCCCACGGGCGAGGCAAAACGCCTCCGCTCTCGCGTGGGCGGCGCGGATGAACGGCCTCGTGGCTCGGACTCCAGCTCGGCTCTGACGAGTGCGCGGGCGTGGTTGAGCGTGGCACGGTGGCGCGACAGCCCGCGAGGGCGTGAGCGAAGCCGGGTGCGCTCAGGCGCGTCCGCGTGCCGTCAGAGTCAGCTGGAGCGTTCCTCGACCGTCTTCTGTAGCTGCTCGACCACCTCAGGCATCGCCTTGCGCATGCGCGAGAGCTCCCAGTGCTCAATCTTGAGCGCGCGGACGGTGGAGGTGGCGACCACCGAGGCGTTGCGCTCCTCCTTCTCCAGCAGGCCCTGCTCGCCGAAGACGTCGCCGTCGCCAAGCTCGGCCACGACCTCGTCGCCCTTGCGGACCTCGGCGGTGCCCTCGTCGATCGCGTAGAAGTCGTTGGCGAAGCCGCCCTCGCGCAGGATCACCTTGCCCTCGGCGAACTCGACGAGCTGCGTGAACGGCGCGATCTTGCCGAGTTTGTCGTCCTCGACCCCTTCGAACAGTGGGTACTTCCTAAGTTGACTGGCGTCCAAGGTAACTCCTCTGGGTAGCTGCCCCTCGGAACCTATCCGAAACCCGATCCGATGGGGAGCCAGGATGGGCATTTGGTAGGTTCCGCACATGGTTCGCGCACGCTGGCGGGCACTTCCGACGATCGCCGTCCTGCTGCTGGCGTGCCTGCTGAGCCTCTCCGCCTGCGGCGAGGAGAAGGAGATCACCACCGATCAAGGCTCGGGCGCCGGTGCCGAATCGGGGACGATCGCATCGGGAGCCCCCGACGGACAGAAGTTCCCCGAGATCGTCGAGGCCGACGTCTCCGAGGTCGCTGACGGGGTCTACGACTTCTCGGTGACGGTCAGCTCTCCCTACGACTCACCCGAGCGCTATGCCGACGGCTGGCGCGTGCTCTCCCCGGGCGGAGAGGTCCTCGGGGAGCATGAACTGCTGCACGACCACGCCTCCGAGCAGCCGTTCACCCGCACCCAGACCGGGGTCGAGATACCCGCTGAGATCGAACGGGTGACGATCGAGGGCCGCGACCTCGCAAACGGCTTCGGCGGCGAGACGCTCGAGGTCAAGCTGCCGAGCTGAGCGGCCCTACGCCGTCGGCGCCTCCGATACCGGTCCACCCGCGCCCTCGAGGAAGAGGTCTACCGCCGGCTCGCCCTCGCCCTCGTAGTACTGGTCGAGGTCGGTGACCCCCTCTTCCGCCAGCACCTCGTCGTCGATGAAGAAGTTGCCGGTGCACTCCGCGGCGGGCCGCTTGAAGATCGCGTGGGCGGCGTCGGCGATGATCTCCGGCGTCCGCGACTGATTCATCGCCTCCTCGCCGCCGAGCAGGTTCTGGACCGCGGCGGTGGCGATCATCGTTCGCGGCCAGAGCGAGTTGGCGGCGATCGAACGATCCTTCAGCTCCTCGGCGAGGCCGAGGGTGCAGAGGCTCATCCCGTACTTGGCGAGGGTGTAGCCGAGGTTGGCCCCGGCCCACTTCGGCTGCAGATCAATCGGTGGGGAGAGAGTGAGGATGTGGGCGTTCTCCGACTTCTCCAGATACGGGATGCAGGCGCGGGAGAGCATGAAGGTGCCGCGCGTGTTGATGTCGGCCATCAGGTCGTAGTGCTTGGGCTGGAGGTCGGGCGTCTTGGCGAGGTTGATCGCGGAGGCGTTGTTGACGCAGATGTCGATCCCGCCGAACTTCTCGACGCACTCGGAGACCGCGCGCTCGATGTCGTCGTCCTCGCGGACGTCGCCGACGATCGCCAGGCCCTGGCCGCCCGCCTCCTCGATTTCCTCGACCGCGGTGTGGACGGTGCCCGGGAGCTTGGGGTGGGGCTCATCGGTCTTCGCCAGGATCGTCACGTTGGCGCCGTCGCGGGCGGCGCGGACGGCGATCGCCAGACCTATCCCGCGGCTGCCGCCGGACATGATCATGGTGCGGTCTTTGAGGCTCTCGGGCATCGGGGCTCCTTCGTGGGTTACGGGCCAGGGGGGGTCGCGGTGAGCCGACACCGTATCCACCGGCCGATTGCCGCGGCCCGCCAGCGGGTAGGTTGAACTCCGCACTCACGAGCGCCCGCCGCGCTTCCCGCAACCGAAGAAGGGCTCACCGATGACCGAGAACGAGGACTCCAACGACCGCGACGGCACCCTGCTCGGTAGTGCTCGCGAGGTGCTGGAGGGGGCCTTCGAGCACGCCGACGTGACCGAGGACGTGATCGAGCGGCTGCGCCTGCCGAAGTCCGCACTCAAGGTCTCGATCCCCGTGCGGATGGACGACGGCACCCTCGAGAACTTTCCCGGCTACCGCATCCGCTACGACGACTCGCGCGGCCCGACCAAGGGCGGGATCCGCTTCCACCCCAACGTCGACGTCGACGAGGTCCAGTCGCTGGCGTTCTGGATGGTGTTCAAGTGCGGGGTCCTCGATCTCCCCTTCGGTGGCAGCAAGGGCGGGATCACCGTGGACCCCAAGAACCTCTCGCTGATGGAGATGGAGCGCCTCTCTCGCGGCTACGTCGAACAGGTCGCCGACTTCATCGGGCCCGACATCGACATCCCCGCACCTGATGTCAACACCAACGAGCTGGTGATGGGTTGGATGGCGGACGAGTACTCGGTGATCAACCGGCGCTGGGAGCCCGGGGTGATCACCGGCAAGCCGATCGCGATGGGGGGAAGCCAGGGGCGCTCAACCGCGACCGGGGACGGAGCAACCCATGTGATCGACCGGATGGTGCCGCGGCTGCGAGAGCAGGGTGCGCTGCCGGGCTCCAACGGGGAGAGCACCGTCGCGATCCAGGGCTTCGGCAACGCCGGCACCGCGCTGGCGGAGGGCCTCAACCGGCTCGGGTTCCGGGTGGTCGCGATCTCCGACTCCAGCGCAACCCTGCACGACTCCGACGGCCTCGACGTTCCCGCGTTGGCGCAGTACAAGCGGTTGGCGGGACCGCTGAAGGAGGCCGATACCGAGGCCGAGGTGCTCGACTCCGACGAGCTGCTGGGAATGGATGTGGACCTGCTCTGCCCGGCGGCGCTCGAGGGAGCTATCAGCTCCGACAACGTCGACGAGGTCAAGGCCGGAGTCGTGCTCGAGGTCGCCAACGGTCCGGTGATGCCCGATGCCGACGGTGAGCTGGCCGAGCGCGGGGTGGTCGTCATCCCCGACATCCTCGCCAACGCGGGCGGGGTCACCGTCAGCTACTTCGAGTGGGTGCAGAACAGAGGCGGCTTCTACTGGAGCGAGGAGGAGGTCTCCAACGGGCTGAAGGCGCGGATGGATCGCGAGGCGGATGCGGTGGCCGAGCGCGCCGCCGCGCGCGATACCACCCTGCGCACCGCCGCCTATGCTCACTCGCTGGAGCGAATCGGTGCCGCGATCAGCGCTCGCGGCTCGACCGAGCGGTTCATCGACGGACGTTAGCGGCGCGGTCCACACCAACTGCAAGTTGCCCGCTATGCGGGCGCTACGCAGCCGGGATCAAAGTGGCAGAGGCCGTGGTCGCGCGCTCACTTGCCCCGAGAGGCCGGCAGGCGTGCGCCGAGGCCGACCGCGATCAGGGCAACCGCGAGCAATGCCATCGCCCCGAGGCCGAGCCCGGTGAAGGGCAGCGAGCCGCCGGTGGTTCCGGTGGCGGCATCGTCGGCCGCATCCGACCCGCTGGAATCGCCTTCCACGGATCCGCCATCGGAGTCGCCGTCCTCCGCGCCATCCGATCCGCCGTCGGAGTCGCCCCCGCCCCCCGCGCCACCACCAGGCGCATCTCCGCCCGGATCCTGCGCGGTCCCAGCCCGCACGAACAGTGGGATGTCGGCCAACGGCGCTTCCGCGGTCACCGTCTCGCCCCCGTCCTGCGATTCCCCGGCGGCGCGGAAGCTCCCGTCCCCGGCAACCGTCACCTGCCGCCAGCGCGAGCCCCGCGGCAGGTACACCTCGCGCTCGCGGGCTCCCTCGGTCAGCACCGGCGCCGCGAGGATGTTCTTGCCGAGCAGCCACTCATCGTCGATCGAGCGGGCCTCGGGGGAGGAATCGTCGAGCACCAGGGGCCGCACCGGGCCGATATCCCCCTTCTCGGAAGCACGCTCGCTCCAGCGCTCGACCAGGGGAATCAGCTCGACCTTGGCGCGGGCGTAGCGCCGATAGATGCCGACGGTCTCGTCGTCGAAGCTCCAGGGGTAGCGGCTACCGCCTCCGGTCGAGTTGTGGATCCGGCTGATCGGGGTCAAGGCGGCAAGCTGTGACCAGCGGATGAAGAGCTCCTTCGAGGTCGGGGGGGCGAGCAGGTCGAGGTAGCCGCCGACGTCGGTAGTGAAGGCAAAGGAGCCGCCCATCGCCAGGTTCAGCATCGCCGGTGGCACCGAGGGGATGCCCGAGCCCTCGGCCCAGTCGGTGGTCTCGTCGCCGGGGAACACCGAGGGCGTGTAAGCGATCACGCCGGGCTCATCGCCGACCCCCGAGTAGCCGGCGCGGACGTAGAAGAATGGCTCGTGGTCGGGATTGTCAGCGGCATAGGCATCGACGGCGCGGCGGGCGGTGCGGTGGTAGAGCACGGGGTAGTGGTTGTGCATCTCCGGCGGTAGCTCGCCGTTGTGGAAGCGCATGCCCTCGGTTATCAGCTCGCCGAAGTCGTGCATGAACGCCTCGAAGCCAAGCTCGTTGGAGCGGTCGAGCTGTCCCTTCCAGAAATCCTGCGCGTCGGGATGGCTGTAATCGATCAGAAAGCTGATCCCCTGACGGTTGGTGACGATCGGGTAGTCGTTACCGGCCGGGTCCTTGACGAAGATGTCCTTGGCCTTGGCCTCCTCATAGGCCTCGGTCCCCTCGGAGGTGAACATGTTCCAGTAGGCGGAGAGGTGGTAGCCCTCGTCGCGCAACTGATCGAACAGCTCGGGGCCTCCGGGTACGTCCTGCCAGCCCTCCACCCCGAGCGTCCCGATCGGGGTGTTGGTCTCCCGAGCCTTGCGGGCGATCATCTCGAGGTCCTCGCGCACCCGTTCGCCGCCACTGAAGCCCTGGCCGTTGGGGGCGGCCTCCCCCTCGCCCTCGTTGATGACATCGATCCACGGCTCAAAGGCGTAGCGCGGGGGCGCGGG
>JBPCOO010000340.1:0-8236 GCA_051000155.1 Solirubrobacterales bacterium
GAGCTTCGCGTCATCCGCAAGGACGGCGAGGCCAAGGTCGACGAGTTCCGCGCCCCGGGCGTCGCGCCGGGCCCCTGATCTACCAATCCCAGGGCGTGGTCGCGGCGAGGCTGTCCTGCTCCAAGTAGTCGCGGAGGCCCTCGAGCTCGGCGGGGTCGATCGAGTAGCTGTGGGTCTCATCGGGGAAGGCGCCCTCGCGAACCTCGGTGGCGTAGCTCGTCATCCCCTCCACCATCAGCTCGAAGCCGTCGGCGTATCGTTTGACGAAGCGGGCGGTGTGGCCGGTGTTGATCCCGAGCAGGTCGTGGAAGACGAGCACCTGCCCGTCGGTTCGTCCTCCGGCGCCGATGCCGATCACCGGTATCTCCATCCGCGGCATGATCGCCTCGGTCACAGCCGCCGGGACGGCCTCAAAGACGATCGCAAAACAGCCCACCGCTTGCAGGGCGAAGGCGTCCTCGGCGACCTTCGACGCCGTCTCGCCGGTCCGGCCCTGGGCCTTGTAGCCGCCGAGCTGAGTCGCCGTCTGGGGGGTAAGGCCGACGTGGCCCATCACCGGGATCCCGGCCCGGACGATCGCCCGCGCTCGATCGACCGAGGCGCCGCCGCGCTCCAGCTTGACCGCGTCGCAGCCGGCCTCCTTGATGAACCGCTGGGCGTTGCCAACCGCCTCGGTGTTCGAGTTCTCATAGGAGCCGAACGGCATGTCGCCGACCAGCAGGGGGGTCTTCAACCCGCGGCGGACGGCGGCGGAGAGCATCAGCATCTCCTCCATTCCCACCGGCACGGTCGAGTCGTGTCCGAGCACGGTCATCGCCGCCGAGTCGCCGACCAAGACCACGTCCACGCCGGCCTCCTCGGCCACCTGTCCGGAGGGGAAGTCGTAGGCGGTCACCATTACGATCGGCTCATCGGCGGCCCGCATCTCCGTCAGCCGCGGCAGGGTGATCGGCATCCGCCCGGGCGGGGGGCCGTCGGGGACTCGGGGTGCGGAGCTCATCCGAGGCTCCCCGGGAAGGAGCCGGCGCCGGATTCGCCGTAGTCGGAGGCGCCGTTGAGCGCCCCGGGTACCTCATCGGTTCCGCCCCCGGAGGGGCCGTGGGCGAGCAGGATCTCCGGGTGGGAGTCGACCAGGCTGGCGCGGTTGGCGTGATCGACGTGGACCACCACCGGGGCGTAGGTCTCGAGGTCCTGCCGGTCGTAGTCGGCGAAGCTGGCGACGATGATCTTGTCGCCCTCGTTGACCAGCAGTGCCGCGGCGCCGTTGATCCGCATATCGCCGGAGCCGGATTCGCCCTCGATGGCGTAGGTGATGAAGCGGGAGCCGTTGGCGATGTCCCAGACGTGGACCAGCTCGTTGACGAGGATGTCGGCCTGCTCCAGCAGGTCACGGTCGATGGTGACGCTGCCGACGTAGTCGGGGTCGCAGCCGGTGACCGTGGCGCGGTGGATCTTGGATTTGAGCATCTGTCGTTGCATCAGCCCTCCATGGGTCTGGGTGGAATCAGGACGTTGTCGATCAGTCGGGTCTCACCGACGGGCGCGGCTACCGCCACCAGCACCGGTTGGCCGTTGAAGCGATCGATGGGGGAGAGGTCGCGAGCGTCGCGAGCCTCGAGGTACTCGGGCTCGATCTGCTCGGCGGCCAGCTCCTCCCGGGCACCTTCGAGCGCGGCCCGCAGATCCTCGCCGCCCTCGGCTGCCAGCTCGATCCGCCCGAGTGCGCGGCTGATCGCCAGGGCGCGCTCGCGCTCGCTCGGATCGAGGTAGGCGTTGCGGGATGAGAGCGCGAGGCCGTCGGGATCGCGAATCGTCGGCAGGCTGACAATCTCGACCGGGAGATCGAGGTCGCCGACCATGCGCGAGATCACGATCGCCTGCTGGGCGTCCTTGCGGCCGAAGAAGGCGTAGTCGGGGCCGACCGTGTTCAAGAGCTTGCAGACCACCGTGGTGACGCCGCGGAAGTGGTCCCGGCCTCGGCTCTCCGGGCCGCCGCAGAGGACGTCGGTGAGACCCTCGACGCTGACGTAGGTGCAGAAGCCCTCGGGGTAGACCTCGCCGGGCTCCGGCGCGTAGACCAGGTCGACCCCGGCCGCCTCCGCTACCTCCAGGTCGCGTTCCTCGTCGCGTGGGTAGCGGTCGAGGTCCTCGCCGGGCCGGAACTGGGTCGGGTTGACGAACAGGCTCATCACGGTCAGATCGCAGCGGGCGACCGAGGCCTCCAGCAGGGAGAGGTGGCCGTCGTGGAGATAGCCCATCGTCGGCACCAACCCGACGGTGCGCTTTGCCGCCCCGAGCTCAACCAGCGCGCGGCGGACTCCGCTCCTGGTCCGCTCCACCCTCACGCCGGCACCTTGGCCTCGGTGTGGGTAGCGGCCCCGTCGCTAGCCCGGGTCCGGGCGTGGGCGCGAGCCTCCGCAAGGGCGCGAGTGCGCTCGGCCATCGCCTCATACATCGGCCCCAGCTCCGGCGCGAGGTCTTCGATCGCGGTGCGGTGGGCGGCTACGGTGCCCTCGTCGCCACGGGCGATCGGGCCGGTGAGCGCGTCGGCGCCGCGAGCC
Source organism: Solirubrobacterales bacterium (assembly GCA_051000155.1). Lineage (GTDB taxonomy): Bacteria > Actinomycetota > Thermoleophilia > Solirubrobacterales > 70-9 > CAXMST01. The sequence goes on from JBPCOO010000340.1 coordinate 2,562, forward strand.
GACCAGTTGGCGAGCGAGCGCTCCACCAAGCAGCTCAGTAGCTCGCGGCCGTCGGAGATCCCAGCCGCCGCCAGTAGCTCGGCGGCGCTCTGCTCCAGGGCGACGAGGAAGTTGGAGGCGATCGAGGCGGCGGCGTGGTAGGCGGCACGGTGCTCCTCGGAGACCTCGAATGGGCGCAGGCCGAGGGTGAGGGCGAGGCGCTCGGCGTACGCGCGAGCGGGATCGGAGTCGGCGGCGATTGCGGCCGGTACGCCTCCGAGGTCGGCGTCGGCATCGGGGATCGTCTGCAGTGGGTGGAGGGAGAAGCGAGCCAGCGACCCGGTCGCCGCGCCGAGGGCCTCCAGCCTGTTCGCCCCGCTGGTGTGGCCGATCAGCTCCAGACGCGGGCAGGCGAGACGGACGCGAGACGCGGTCGCCGTGATCGCGTCATCGGGGACGCAGAGCAGCGCGACGGAGACCTCATCGCCGTCTCCTTCGAGCTGCTCGAGCGAGGTCAGCCTCGCTTCGACCCTGGCCCCGATGGCCGCGGCCGCCAGCGAGCCACCCACGCGACCCCGACCGACCAAGTTGATCGGCGGCAGCGCCTCGGGCGCGATTATCTCGGTTGGGTTCCGTTCCAGTTCTCTCATCGGAGATACCAGACGGCATCTGGGCTACTCGTGTTCTCGGTCGATCCCCTGTGGTCCATGCCCTCGGCAAAGCGCTCCAGGTCACGGCCACCGGCCGGCCACGGATTATAGGTCGTCGGGCTACCTCGACCAAGTCGAGCGCCCGATCGCCGAGTCCCCTCGACCGGGTCGAGCGGTGGATCGGTCGCCGCCGGCGGATACGATCGAGGTATGCCGATCTACGAGTTCGAGTGCGGCGAGTGTGGCCATCGCTTCGAGGATCTTTGCGCGATAGGGGTCGAGTCCAAGACCTGTCCCGACTGCGGCGTCGAGGATGCCCAGAAGCGGATCTCCACCTTCGCCTACAGCCGCCGGATGACTCCGAACCAGCGGCGGCGGGCGGAGGACGTGCGCGGGACCGACCGCGGCGGCGCCAGGGAGCGCTTCCAGGGCAGCCTCGATCGCGCTCGCAAGGCCGCGCCTCCCCTGCCGAAGAAGAAGGGGCCGGGCTCCTGACCTTGGACGCAGCGAGCCGCCGCGAGCACCTGGTCGAGGTCTACCGAGAGGCGCGGGGATGCACCAAGTGCCCGCTCCACGAAAGCCGGACCCGGGTCGTCTTCGGCGCCGGAAACGCCGACGCGGAGCTGATGTTCGTCGGCGAGGCGCCCGGAGCCGAGGAGGACCGCCGCGGCCTCCCCTTCGTCGGCCGCGCCGGCCAGCTCCTCAACCAGTTGCTCGAGGGCATCGGCCTCTCGCGGGATGAGGTGTTCGTCAGCAACGTCCTGAAATGCCGGCCTCCCGGAAACCGCGACCCGCAGCCGGTCGAGATCGAGACCTGTCGCCCCTACCTCCAGCGCCAGGTCGAGTTGATCGAGCCGCGGGTGCTGGCCACGCTCGGGAACTTCGCGACCAAGCTCCTGACCGGCAACCAGGCGGGAATCACCAAGGTCCGCGGCGTTCCCCAGACTCACCAGCTCGGCGGGCGGACCGTCTCCATCTTCCCCCTGTTGCATCCGGCAGCGGCCCTGAGAACCCCGCGGATGCGAGAGCAGCTCGAGGCGGACTTCGACAAGCTCGGTGAGTTGCTCGCGGCCGTCCAGCGCAACGCCTGAGCGATTCCTCGCCCGACCCTGTAGTAATCCATCTATGGAGTCGATCCGCACGGCGGGACCGAGGGAGACCGAGGAGGCGGCAGCACGCTTCGCCGAGACCCTCGAGGCGGGGGATGTGGTCCTATTGAGCGGCGAGGTCGGAGCCGGCAAGACCGTGTTCGTCCGCGGCGCTTGCCAGGCGCTTGGAGTGACCGACGCCGTGACCTCTCCCACCTACACCATCGGCCAGCGCTACGAGGCGGATATACCCGTCGGCCACGTCGACCTGTACCGGCTGGCGGCGATGGAGAGCGAGGAGCCGGGTCTGCTGGACCCCTACTTCGGCGACGATGTCATCTGCTTCGTCGAATGGCCGAAGGACGCAGAGTCAGGGCTCGAGCGGATCACCGCGCGCGTGGAGTTGGTCCACGCCGGCGGCGACGAGCGCGAGATCCACATCGAGCGTTGATCCTGGGACTCGACACGGCAACCGCCGACACCTGCGCCGCCGTCTGTGAGTCCGGGGGTGAGCTGGTCGCAGGTCGGATCATCGGGCCCGACGAAGCCGGCCGGCCCTCCGCCTCCGGATCGCTGCTCGTAGCCGTCGAGGAGGTGGTCGAGGCCGCCGGTGGTTGGAGGGCGATCGAGCTGATCGGAGTAGGGGTGGGGCCGGGGTCGTTCACCGGGCAGCGGATCGGCATCTCCACGGCGCGGGCTCTGGCGCAGGGGCACCGGTTGCCGCTCGCTGGAGCTTCGACCACCGAGGCGCTCGCCCGTGGCGCGGCGCGTGCGGGTGTGATCAATGCCCAGGGTGCGGGAGGTCGGGCCGTGATCGGCGTCGTCGACGCTCGCCGCGGTGAGTTGTTTGCCGAGCGGGTCTCCGGTAACGGGCGTGGGGACGGACCCGTGCTGTGCGCACCCGACCGGCTCGGCGTCGCTGTCGGACTCGATCGGGCGTTGACGGTCGGGGAGGGGGCGGTACGATTCCGCCAGGCGCTTGAGGCTCAGGGGCTCTCGGTTCCACGCGACTCCGACCCGTCCCACCACCTCGACGCCGCTGAGATATGCAAGCTGGCCGAGCGCTCGGGCGGTGGCGATCCCCGGAAGGTCATCCCCGTCTATCTGAGGCGCCCCGACGCCGATCGCTGGATTCGCAAAACCGATGGCGACTGAAACCACCAGACACCCCCGTTCGCGGGACCTCGAGCTCAGGACCCTCACCTATGGCGACCTGCCGTCGGTGCTGAGCATCGAGCGGCGCTCGTTTCCGGCGCCGTGGTCGCTGGCGATGTTCGTGCTGGAGCTGTCGAAGCCGTCGGGGATCTGCCTTGCCGCGGAAACCTATCGGGGGCTGGGCGGCTATCTGATCTGCTCGCGGTACGCCGACGTCTGGCATCTGATGAACGTCGCGGTCGATCCTCGACTCCGCCGGGCCGGCGTCGCCACCGAGCTGATCGGCGAGATGATCGAGCGCGGCGGCCCCGGCGCGCGTTACACGCTCGAGGTGCGGGTCTCCAACGATTCGGCGATCGACATGTATCAGCGGCTCGGATTCAGGATCGGCGGGCGTCGCAAGCGCTACTACGGGGACAACGGCGAGGACGCGCTGATCATGTGGTTCGGCGTGGCGGACGGTTGATCCTCGCGCTCGAAACCTCCTGCGACGACACCTGTGCGGCGGTGGTCGACGACGATCGCGTCCTCAGCAACGTGATCTCCTCTCGGGCGGAGGCACACGCCCGCTACGGCGGCGTCGTTCCCGAGGTGGCATCCCGTCATCACGTCGAGCTGATCAATCCGGTGGTCGACGCGGCGCTGGCGGATGCGCGAACCGATCTCGCCGGCATTGAGGTGATCGCCGTGACGGTCAAGCCGGGGCTGATCGGAGCGCTCCTGATCGGCGTCAGCACCGCCAAGGGATTGGCCAGCTCCGCCCGCCTGCCGCTGGTCGGCGTTGACCATCTCCACGGCCATCTCTCCGCGGCCTTCCTCGAGCCGTATCCGTTGGAGCCGCCCTTCCTCGGTCTGGTCGCCAGCGGCGGTCACACCATGCTCGCTACCGTTCCCGACCGCAAGGGCTACGAGCTACTGGGCTCGACCCGCGACGACGCTGCCGGCGAGGCGCTCGACAAGGCGGCGCGGCTGCTCGGTCTCGGCTACCCCGGGGGCCCGGCGATCCAGCTCGCCGCGGAAGGAGGGGATCCCGAGGCTTTCCCCTTCCCGGTGGCGATGAGCAGAGATCCGGGGCTCGACTTCAGCTTCAGCGGGTTGAAGACGGCGCTCGCCTATCGGGTCAAGGAGATCGGGGGGCCGCTGGACGAGGCGGCGGTCGCAGATTTGGCCGCGAGCTTCGAGGCGGCGGTGGTGGACCAGCTCATCTCCAAGCTGGGACGCGCGATCGACCGCACCGGGAGCCTGCAGGTGGTCCTCGGCGGCGGGGTTGCGGCCAACCGCCGTCTACGGCAGCTTGCGGGAGAGCTCTGCGAGCGCAAGGGCGTACGGCTGAAGTTGGTCGAGCCGCAGCTCTGCACCGACAATGCGGCGATGATCGGTGCGGCCGCCGGGGCGCTCGAGCGGATCCCCTATCCCGACTACCTGGCGCTGGACGCGTTCGCGCGATGAGACGCCCTATGGGCGGCGGGGCGGGCGAGGGCGGGATCCCCGTGGTGACCCTCTACGGCCGCGAGGGCTGCCACCTCTGCGAGGAAGCGCTGAAGGGGTTGATCGCGCTCGGGAGCGAACGCTTCCGGATCGAGCTGCGAGAGGTCGACATCGAATCCGACCCCGAGCTCCACCGGTTGATGCTGGAGCGGATCCCCGTCGTCGAGATCGATGGGGTCGAGGTCTCCGAGCTGGTCTGGGACTCTGACCGCACGATCGCGCGGCTCGCTAACTTGGAGGAGTGAGCGAGATCTCCAAAACCGACGCCCCGAGCAAGGACTCCAACGGCCAGCTCTCATTCGGGGTCGCCGCCCGCCTGTCGCGCTACCTCCAGGTGCTGATTCAGGCCCGCAAGATGGAGCGGGAGACGATCTCATCGCAGGAGCTGGCCTCCTGGACCCACATCAACTCGACCCAGATTCGTCGCGATCTCTCCGGCTTCGGCAAGTTCGGCAAGCGCGGCGTCGGCTACAACGTCGACTCGCTGGTGGGGGAGATCCGCAAGATCCTCCGCACCTCGGGTCAGCACAACATCGCCCTCTTCGGGGCCGGCAAGCTCGGCCAGGCGATCGCCTCCTCGGACATGTTCGCCGACCACGGCTTCCGCATCGTCGCCATCTTCGAGGACGATCCGAAGATGGTCGGGACCGAGTTCGGGGGCGTGCCGGTGCGTCCGGTGGGCGACCTCGACGAGGTGGTCAAGAAGGAGTCGGTGATCGTCGGCGTGCTGGCGGTGCCGGCGGAGTCCGCCCAAGAGGTCGCCGAGACGCTGGTCGCGGCGGGAGTGGGGATCATCTTCAACTATTCCGAGCGCCTGCTCGACGTTCCCGCCGGCGTCAAGGTGCACACCTCGAGCCCGGCCGTGGACCTGCTCTACGCGCTCTACTTCTACCTCGCCTGAGAACTTCCCCGGCCCCGGACCGATGACGAGCCCGGCTCAGGATGAGAGCCTCGACATGGAGCTGGCGCGCGACCGCTTCGAGGCCTCCACCGACTTCACGGTCGCGATCGAGGAGGAGTTCGCCCTGCTGGACCCCGGCTCGCTCGAGCTGACCCACGCGTTCGACGCGATCTTCGCCGACTGCCAGGACGACGAGCTGCTGGCCGAGAGCGCTGCCGGGGAGCTGATCGACACCGAGATCGAGATCCGCTCGGGCCGTGGGGAGAGCTGGGCTGATGCGGTCGCACGTCAGCTCGAGCGTCGCCGTCGCCTGTTCGACCTTGCCTCCTCCCACGAGGTGGCGCTGGGGGCGATGGGAACCCATCCGTGGGCGAGCTACCTCGACCAGGAGATCATCGACACCCCCCACTACCA
>JBPCOO010000312.1:0-3607 GCA_051000155.1 Solirubrobacterales bacterium
CTGGGCCTGAATCCGATCGAGAACCTCTCGAGCTTTGGCACCGACCGTCGCGGGCGGATCTACGTGACCTCGCTCGGCGGCTCCGTCTTCCGGCTGCAGCCAAAGGGCTAGGCAGGCGCGCGGCTCAGCGCCGCTTCACCTTCTCGCAGCTCTTGGAGATCTTGTCGTCGTCTCCGGGGGCGATCACCTTGTCGATCCCGGGACCGCACTTGAACTGGTTCTTGCCGCCGCCGCCACGGAGAATGTCGTCCCCGTCGCCGCCGACGAGCTTGTCGTCTCCGCCGCCGGCGCGGAGACGATCCCGGTCCTTGCCACCCTTGAGCACGTCGTCGCCACCGCCGGAGTTGATCGCGTCCCTACCACCCTGGCCGTTGATCACATCGGCGCCGCCGGCGGTTCGGATCCGGTCCTTGGAGCGGCCGCCCTTGGCCTTGTCGTCGCCAGCGTTGCCCTTGATGTTGTCACGGCCGCTGCCACCGACGAGGAAGTCGTCGCCGCCGCGACCGCGGACCACGTCGCGATCGTTCTCGCCGTAGAGGCAGTCGTCGCCCTTGAGCCCCGAGAGCGTGTCCTTGCCGTCGCGACCGAAGATCACGTCGTTGGCCTTGGTGCCCTCGATCGTCTCGCCCTTGTCGGAGCCCTCGATCGTGTTGGCGATCGGCTGCTTGCAGCTCGCGGGCGTCTTCGGAATCGAACCACCGTCTCCGCCGCCGGTGCCACCGCCGCCACCTCCACCGCCACCGCCGCCGCCACCGCCGGACTGGTTGGCGCAGCCGGAGAGATCGAGGCTCTGCGTCTCACCGCGGTCGATCTGGACCTGCTGGGTCGTCCGGAGCTGATCGCCGATGAAGCACGAGAGCGTCCAGCTCTCGGTCCGGGCGGGCTCGAACTCCTGCGGGCCGAGGAAGCTGACCTCACCGTCGTAGGGCTCGGTGGCGGCGAAGTTGACCACACGGACCACATACTTGCCGGGCTGGAGGCGCCCGTCACCGGTTTCCGGCGAGACGAACGTCGTCGACTCCGAATCGGTCGGTCCCTGAGCGGACTGGCCGACCTCGTCGTCGGCTGTTTCGGCCTCGGAGGTGCCATCGCCATCGACGTCACGGAAGACCTTCATGTCCCAGTCGCTGGCCGGCGTGCCCCACTGGATCGCCACCGTGGCGCTGTCGTTGTCGGAGCCATCATCGGGGATCGTGAACGGATGATCGTTCCAACAGCTCGGATCGTCGGTCTCGAAGTCGGCGCAGGGCGTAGCCGTGGCCGGGGTACCGGCGAACGACTGCGTGGCGCTGGGCTCGCCGAGGGCTTCCCGCCCCCGGGGCTGAGCCACCAGCGGCCTGGTCGAGGGGTTGATGTCCCACTCGATCTTGCCGCTGGAGGGCACCTCGTAGGAGCTGGTCAGCGTGTCCTCGAAGAACGGCGGGCCGGGGTTGTCAACCTCACCGTCGGTGAAGCCCTCCCAGGTCGGGGTCTGGACAGTCTTGGTGATGCGGAGCTCCGCGCCGTTGGGCGCGCTCCCCGTGAGCAGCGAGTGGTTTGCGGCGTCGGCGACAAATTCCTGCATCGTGAAGTAGGCCTCGCGGTTACCACCGGCTCCATCGGGAGCTTCGGGATTGTTGCCCTCGTAGTGATCGACCACGCCGGACTGATAGGGCGGATGGAAGTTGCCGACGCAGTCGCCCTCGGCCCCGGTGGGGCCGCTCGACGCCGCTCGGGTGTCGCAGCCGATCTCGTAGGTGAAGCCAAAGCCGCCGGTGGTGTAGTAGGTCCAGTCCTCGGTCCCGCCCGAGGTGTCGTACAGCTCGAAGCTCTTGAGGTTCTCGTATCCATTCTGAGCGCTCATCGCCGCCCCGAGGGCCGCGTAGGCCGGCTCGTCGACCGAATCGCCGGTGGCGGCGATCGCCGGTGGGCGCAGCACCAGGTTGGAGAAGGTGTGGTTGGTGATCAGGCCCGTTACCTGGCGGCTCGAGACCAGCTCACGGACGTTTTGGGTCTCGGGCTCCGAGAACGGACCTGGCCCCCGGTAGTCCTGGGCCTCCGGCGAGTCGCTCGCCCCCGGGCCGCCCCAGAAGCCGCCGTAGTTGCGGTTGGGATCAACCCCGGTCTCCGCCAGACCGGCGGAGGCACCCGGGGGACAGGAGCCCTGCTCGGTTTCGGGAACGCGGCAGTTCTTGCGACGGTAGGCGCCGGGGGAGGCCGCATAAGAGGTGAGCGCGTCGCCACCCTCGCCGTCCTCCATCCCCGGCCGCATGCCGGCGGTCCGCGAGGAGTTGAAGCCGTCGGGGTTGATCACCGGAACGACGATCGTCCGGGTGCTCTTGACCAGATTGGTGACGCGTGGATCGCCGCTGGTGTAGCCATTGATCAGCTCGTAGGCCCACTCGATCGCGTGCTCACCCGAGGGCCACTCACGGGCGTGGTGGAGCCCCATCTGCAAGAACACCGGCTTGCCGTCGTCGAGCTTGTTCGGCTTGGTCGTGATCTCAATTCCCTCGACCATTCGGCCCTCGAAGGTCGGATTGTTGAGCGTGATCGGCTTGACGATGTCGGGGTGGTCGGCGGCGAGATCCTTCAACTCCTGCTGGTAGTCGGCGAGCATCCGGTAGTCGGTGCGGCCGCTGGGCAGTGCGGAAGCGTTGGCGCGGGCGGCGTAGGCGCGGTCCTGTCTGCGGCTCTCGGCCTCCTGTGCGGCGAGATCTTTGACCAGCACCTCCGAGCGCAGGCCGGAGCGGTCGAGCGCGGCTTGATCGGAGGCGTCGTGGACGACGACGTCGATGAACCGCGGGCCCCCGCTCTCGGTTAGATCGAGGCCGAGCCCGGAGAGCAGATCCTTGTCGGCGTCGCTGCGGGTCTTGACCCTGACCAGGCTGACGGTCTCGGCCGCCCCCGCGGAGAGGTCGAGCCGCTCGATGCCGACGCGGACGTCGGCGACGGATGCATCACCGCTGCGACGACAACCCTGAATGACGATCCGATCGTCCTCGAAGACGTAGGTCTGGGCGAGCTCGTCGGATTCGCGAGATGCACCGCCGCCGAGGGCGGCGCCTGAGTCGGCATCGAAGATCGCCAGATCCCAATCACCCGAGGAGGCGGTCAGCACCGCGCTGAGGTAGCCGTCGGAGGGTGCGACCATTTCGAAGCCGTCGGCGGCGGCGTCAGAGCGGATTCGCTCGATGCAGCTCCGGGCCGAGGAGGACTCGACCGCGAGGCTGCGGAGGTCGCTGGGGCCGGCAGTCGCCGGGGAGGCCCCGCCGGTCGAGAGCAGGGCAAGCAGCAGCGCGACGCCGAGCGCGGCCGACGCAAGCAGCTCGATACGGCGTCGGCGAAGGTGAGTCGGTCCCATCAGCTAGATCCTCCCGGTGTGATTGGGGGCCTCCATCGACAAGACGCCCCGTATCGGCGCGTCAGGGTAGGGCAAACCTCTCGCGGCTGCAACTGAAGAGGCGAATGGCCGACCTCCTTAGACTTCCGAGGGTGAGTCGCAGGATCACTTTCGGAGCCAGGTTGCTGGGGCTGATCGCGGCGGCGGGCCTCTGGGTTGGTGCCGCCGGCGCTGCGGCCGCGACCCCACCAACCGGTGATGGCAACGGTGGGGTCGATCTGCGCA
>JBPCOO010000326.1:0-6432 GCA_051000155.1 Solirubrobacterales bacterium
CCTGCTGCTGCACTTCTCCGGCGACGCGGTGGTCCATAGCCACCTGGGAATGAACGGCCGCTGGCTCGTCCGCGCCGACGGACGCCTCCCCTTCGGCGAGCCGTGGCTCCTGCTCGCCTCTGGATCGACGATTGGGTCGGTCACCGGCGGCAAGATCCTGCGCCTGGTCAGCGCGGCGCGGGCCCGCAGCGACCCGGCCTTGCTCCAACTCGGTCCGGATCCGCTACACCCCGATTTCGATCCGGAGGCGGCCGTGGGACGCCTGCTCGGCTGGACCCCAACCGAAACCGTCGGAGCGGCGCTGCTCGACCAGTCGTTGATCGCGGGAATCGGCAATGTCATCCGGGTCGAGGCCTGCTTCCTCGCGCGGGTCAATCCCTGGCGCTTCGTGTCCTCCCTGACCGAGGCGGAGGCGCTGGAGCTGGTCGAGCGCAGCCGCTGGATCATGCGAACCGCGATCCGAACGGGGAGCCGGCCGAAGCAGATCTACGGCCGCAACCGCATGCCCTGCCCCCGCTGTGGCGGTCGCATCCGGATCCAGGGCCAGGGCGACGACAATCGAATGACGTATTGGTGCGAAGGTTGCCAGCACTGATCCGGTGCTGATCCGGCGGCCCTGACTCGCCAGATCAGCACCGGCCCGGGGTTTGCTCAGGAGACGATCGCCAGAAAGGCGCTTACGACCGCGGGGTCGAACTGGGTGCCGGAGTGACGCCGGAGCTCCTGGATGGCCTCCTTCTCTCCGATCGACTTGCGGTACGGGCGATCGCTGGTCATGGCGTGGTAGCTGTCGACGACGAAGATGATCCGCGCGCCCAGCGGGATCTGCTGGCCGCCGAGACCGTCGGGGTAGCCATGCCCGTCCCAGCGTTCGTGATCGTGGCGGACCATCTTGCGGACATCGTCGGAAAGGACCGTGATCGGAGCCAGGATGCGCTCGCCTACGGTGGTGTGGCTCATCATCACCTCCCGCTCGTCCGGCGTCAGCGGCCCCTGCTTGTTGAGGATCGCATCGGGAATCGCGATCTTACCGATGTCGTGGAAGATCGCGGCGTAGCGGAGATCCTCGAGCTGGTCGCTATCGAAGCCCATCTCCACTCCGACTCGGTAGGCGAGGTCGGCGACCTCGGTGGCGTGCTCAGCGGTGTAGTCGTCCCGAGCTTCGAGCGCGTTGGCGAGCGACTCGGCGACGCCGACGAGCGCCTCCTTGAGCTGGTCGATCAGCTCGTTGCGCTGCTCCAGCGCCCACAGCCGCTCGAGCGCACCGCCGGTGCTGACGGTCACGTTCTCGAGCAGCGCCCGCTCGGCTTCGTCGAAGCCGACGGGGTTGAGGCGAATCACGACCAGGACGATGCGGCGTTCGTCGTCGGCGTGGTAGGAGGTGCTCAGGGCCGTCTCGCCCCCCACCCCGTACAGGTTCGTGCCCTCCTGCTGCTGCGCTCGGTCCTCGCCAAGGGCGGATCCAAGCTCGGGCCAAGCCAGCGCCGCCTGGCGCCCACCGGCGTCCAATCCAACCGATCCGATCTCCCGTACGCCCTCGGTAGTTCCGAACTCGGCGAGCAGGCAGATCTCCGCGTCATAGGCCTCGCCGAGCTCCTCGCAGAGGGTCCGTCCGAGTTGGCTCTCCTCGGAGGCGCCGGCGAGCATCGAGGCGATCTCCGCCCGCCGCATCGCCTCCACCATTCGCATGCGGACCCGCTCGGCCTCGATCGGGTCGAGACCCTCCGCCGTCTCCTCGGGACCCTCGGTGCTAGGCGAGCGCTGCGACGACGACAGCATGGTTCTTGTCTCCCTTCGACCCGTTACTGCGCGCCAGCTCCCCGTGGCTGAAGACCCCTGCAAGCGGTGGTGGAGCTCCCTCGAAGCGCTCCACCAACGCTGCGACCTCGGCGTCGAGCGCGCCCGCGATCGATCGCTTGCGCCCGGCGCAGTCGAACACGAGCGCCGCCCGCGGAGCGGCCCCCAAGCCTTCGACCGCCTTCCCCATCGCACGGCGCGCCGCGTCGACCACGTCGGCAGGCCGCTGCCGGGTGAACTCGATCGCGGCACTTTCGGGGATCGGGGTCGCGCACTCGAGGCTGCCCTTGGGGCCACGCCCGAGGATGTGGCGGATGCGTGATCCGCCGCTCAGCTCCGGCTGCGCGAGGGGGTGGGTGGCGGTGATCACTGCAAACTCCTCCTTGGAGATGGAGTGCGCTTCGAGCCCGAGCACCTCAAGGTAGACATCGTAGGCGGGCCGGCCGTCGATCTCCTGCAGGAACCTGCCGCCGGTCCGGGTCGCGATCAGGGTTGGTCCAACCCGCCGGCAGCCGTGGGCGACCCCGATCCCCGGCGAGCGCTTCCCGCGGACCGCGACGGCGAGCACGCTGTCGGTATGGGCGGAGCGTCCCGAGAGCTGGGCCGGCGCTCCCCCCCCGGAGGCACCCCCCACGATCGGGACCGAGGGCCCGGCGGCGGCGTAGGCACCCGCGAGCGCCTCGGCCTGATCGCCCGAGCGGGTGTCGACCATCAGTATCAGCAGCGGAGACGGGCTCCCGGCACCGCATCCGCGCAGCGCTTCGGCGGTCGCGTATCGAGCCGCCCGACGCACCGATCGCCCGGCGCCGCGAAAGCAGCCGATACCAACGTCCCATCCGCCTCCCAGCGCGAGGGCGGAGCAACCTGGCGTGGAGGCCGCCTCCGCACCGATCGAGCCGTTACCGGTCATGCCGACCACCGGCACGCCCCCCGCCACCGATCGGGCCTGAGCCACGGCGAGCTCGGGCTCGATTCCCGACGGAAACAAGAGCACCACGCTGGCCTCCGGTCCGGTGCCCGCGAGCGCCCGGGTGACGCTCGGGGCAACGGCATCGCCACCAACTGAAAATCCCGCGGATGCTTCCGCGGCCGCGCGGTTGGCGAGGCTCTCGCTCATCTTGGATTGAATCTCCTCAAACCCGGTTGGAGAATACTCCCGTCTGGCGCAGCGCCGCAAGCACCGCAAGGCGGGCACCGCACCGACGCTTGCAAGCGCCAGGCGAGATACTGCTCGCATGGGTGAGGAAGGGAATGAGGTGATTGGCTTGCTGCGGCGGGTCCCGCTGCTCTCCGATTTGGATGAAGACGAGATCGGCCGGGTCGCGCGCGTCGTCGTTCCGCGGGCTTTTCCCAAGGGGGACGTGGTCTTTCACGAGGGCGATCAGAGCGACGCCTGCTACGTCATCCGCAGCGGCGACGTGCGGGTCACGCGCCAGCACTCCGACGGGCGGGTGATCACCTTGGCCACGCTCGGCGGCGGCGAGATCGTCGGCGAGCTGGCGATGCTGGACGGGGAGGTCCGCTCGGCCACTGTCGAGGCGCTCACCGACGTCGAGCTGCTGGCGCTCTCGGCAGTCGATATGCGCAGCCTGCTCAAGCGCAATCCGGACCTCACCGCAAAGCTCGTGGTCGCGCTCACCCGCAGGGTTCGCGAGACCAACGAGCGGGTCTCCAGCCAGTCGTTCCAGACGGTTCCCAGTCGCGTGGCCGGGGTGCTCGATCAGCTCGTCGCCGACGGCGACCATCCGCAAGGCTCCGAGGGAATGACGATACGGATGACCCAGGCCGATCTCGCTCAGATGGCGGGCACCTCGAGGGAAAGCGTCAGCCGGTTCCTGGCGATCCTCGAGCGGGCCGGGGTGGTCCGGGTCGGACGGGGGCGGGTGACAGTGACCGACCCGTCCCGCCTCCGCTCCTACATCTTCTAGGGAGCCCGGATACGCTTTCCCTGCGATGGCCAGCGCTCTCTACGTCCTCAACTTCTACTCGCCGATCTTCGTCGACCAGCTAAAGCGGGGACGCAAGACCGCGACGATCCGCCTCGGCGACAAGTCGCGCAAGTACGACCGGGGGCAGGTCGTCTGGGTGACCGTGGGCAACCGCCACGGTCCGCGGGAGAAGATCTTCTCGGCGGTGATCGACGACGTCGAGGTCAAGCGGGTGAGCGATCTCTCTCCCCGGGACGTCGAGCATGACAACCCCGAGTTCCGTCGCAAGGAGGAGTCGGTCAAGTTCCTGAAGCGGATCTACGGCCGCTCCGTCGAAGACGACGACGTGATCACCGTGATCCGCTTCTCCCAGATCGTCGAGCGTCCGGTCGGCTCCTTCGGCAACGGCGAGACGCCGTCGCAGAACTAGGTTTGGCGCACGAGGCGGGCGGTGGGCGCGGGCGGCCCTACGAGCTCCTCTCCTGCTGGCTGCTGGAGGTGGAGCGCGAGCGGGTCTTTGAGGCGTTGTGGGAGTCGGAGCGCTGGCCGGATTGGTGGCCGGGCGTAGTCGAAGCGACCGAGATCGCTCGGGGCGGTCCCGACGGGGTCGGGCGCAAGGGCCGATACGAGTGGCGCAGCACCATTCCCTACCCGGTCCGATTCGAGGTGAGGTCGACCGAGGTCAGCCGGCCCTGGCTCCTGGCGGGGCAGGCGAGCGGCGATCTGGTCGGCGAGGGCACCTGGCGGATGTTCCAGCAGGGGCCGCTCTGCGCGATCACCTACCGCTGGAGCGTGCGCCCGACCAAGCCCTGGATGCGGGCGCTCGGACCGCTGTTGCGACCCGTCTTCGTCTGGAACCACGACCGGGTGATGGCCGGCGGAGCCGCAGGGCTCGCCGAGTGGCTCGAATGCCCGCTGGTGGCTGCCGATTGAACCGGCGCGACCCCGTCGAGCAAGCTCGGCCAGGGATCAATCGTCCCGGTCCCCGGGTGGATGCTCGCGCTCTTCGGGGTCGGGCGCTCGGTCGTCCCTCTTTTCGTAGGCGCCTCCCTCGGTGCCGCTGACGGAGGTGGTCAGGGACTTGCAGCGCTCGCGGTCGACCTCGTTCTCGAAGGCGGCGTCGATCGAGGTCGTGAGCAGCTCGGACTGTTCCTCGAGCACCGGCCGCCGACACTCCGGCAGGCGTTTGATCAGGTCGTCGAGCATCACTCGGAGTCGCCGCTTGACCTGGATCGAGTCGGCGCTGTAGATCCGGATCTCCTCCATCGCCAAGCGGACATCGTCCTCCCAAGTGTGGACGGGGGCGACCACGCGGAGATTGCCGTCGGGGTCACGAATGGTCCCCGAGTAAAGCCGTCGCAGCCCTAGCCGCGCCAGCAGATCGTGGATCTGGTCGATCGCCTGGACCGCCGTGGTGGGATCGTTGATCCCGGGCGAGAGCGCGCGGGCGGCGATGTCGACGAGCTGGCGCAAGCCGAAGGCGGCGTCCTGGCGAAAGCTGCGCTCGGGCGCCAGCGCAATCCGTGAGGTCAACTCCCCGGCTTCGATTTCGGCCTCCCCGTAGATCGCCGCAGCCGGCGCCCGGTAGGGAAGGAACTCACCGGCCTGCAAGCGCAGCTCAACCAGCACGTCCTCGCGCTCGGCGAGCTCGCTGAAGCCCTCGATATCGATGGCGGTGACGATCCCTTGCTCGCCGGGCCACTCCAGGACCGCGTCGGGCTCGCGCTCGTGAATCTCCGACCACCCCTGACGCCGTTCATCGTCCTCGCTGCCGGGTTCTCCCTCGTGGTGATAAGCGGTCCGGATCTCCTTGCGAGCCTGATCGCCCGACTGCGCGATTATGTTCGCGATCCGGAGCGAATGGGCGATCCGGCTGACGAAGTAGACGAAGACGATCACCGCGAAGATGACAAAGGCGATCGCGATAGTCACCGACAGCTCCGGGACCGAGTCCTCGTCGGTGTCGCGGAGGATCAGAAGCGCATAGGTGAAGGTCGCCACGAACACCGCCAGCGCAACCTTGCTGGTGCGGTCGGAGAGGAAGTTGCGAAGCAGTCGCGGGGAGAAAGTGGAGGCGAGTTGGAGTGCGATCACGGTCAGCGTGAAAACGAGCGTGAGCACGCTCAGCATCGACGCGGCGATCGTCGAGAGGATCGAGTCGGCGCGGTCGGCGTCGCCGTTGAAGCCGATGATCGGGGTGCGCCCGAGCGTGACCACATCCTCGAGCTGGAGGGTGGCGAACGCCAGCGCTGCCGCGATCAGCAGCCCCAATACCGGCACCACCCAAAGCGCCTCTTGCAGCGCCTCCTTCAGCCGAACCAGGCGGACCATGGGAACAATCCTGGTCGCTACCTCGGACGGGACCGACCACCGCCCGCCCCGCAGGCCTTGATCTCAGCCCCTTTCACTCAGATTTCACTTGCGCCCGTCTCGCGGCGTGTTACACTCGCCCAGAGCCGGTCGGCACTCTCACCGCTAGAGTGCCAGCCAGCCGACCTACCGGTAGCCGCCAAGCGGCATCGGCGGGGAACTTCCATCGAAAACAACACCCACGGAGGAACGCAACAGATGAATCTCAAGCCCCTCGGAGACCGCCTGATCGTTCGGGCAGTCGACGAAGAGGAGACCACGGCCAGCGGCCTGGTGCTCCCCGATACCGCCAAGGAGAAGCCGCAGAAGGGCGAAGTAATCGCCGTCGGCGACGGCA
>JBPCOO010000327.1:0-3022 GCA_051000155.1 Solirubrobacterales bacterium
CGTCAGCGTGGCGAACCCGGGCCAGCAGGACGATGACGGCGACGGGGTGGGCAACGCGTGCGATCCGATCGACAACCGGCCGCCGCCGGTCGTACCGCCGCCGGTCGTACCGCCGCCGGAGCCGCCGCCGCGGTTCTGCAGCCGGTCGGCCTGGTCGCCGAATGAGGTGTCCTCCTCCTGCATCGCGGTCCAGCCGCCGTAGGCGATCCCAACCGCGGCCAGCAGACCGAGGAAGACGCCGATCCCGCGGTCGATGCCGCCGGGACCGGGGACGTCGAGGATGCGGTAGAGCACCAGCAAGGTGGCGAGGATGCCGAGCCCGGCGACGATCGCGCTCAACGCAACCGGCAGGTTGGGGCTCTGTGAGTTGGCCGACATCACCGCCAGGGCGATGGCCACGCCGGCGCTGATGAACAGGATCAGGTCGATCAGGCCGAACGCCTGCCAGGCGTTGACGCCGCCACCGTCGAACTCGACGGTCCCGGCGCCCGTGTCAATGCTGCCGCCACCGACGCTGTACCAGTCGAAGATGAACATGACGAGGATGAGGACGACCCCGGCCGCAGCCGCGATCTTCTCACCCGTGCTGATGTTGTTTGTATCCATTCTCTGCGCTCTCCCTTTGTGAAGTTGTGGCCGAGGCCCGTTGTGCGAAGTAGCTCGGAGCCTATAGGTCCTGCTGGAGCGCGCGTCCGGCCCGCGCCGCGCGCACCGTATTTGCCAAAAGCATCGCGATCGTCATCGGCCCGACCCCGCCGGGGACCGGGGTGATCGCACCGGCGACCTCCTTGGCCGCACCGAAGTCAACGTCGCCCACCAAACCCCCATCGGTGCGGTTGATGCCGACGTCGATCACCGCCGCGCCGGGCTTGACCCACTCGCCAACGATCATCTCCGGACGGCCGACCGCGGCAACGAGAACGTCCGCGCGGCGGCAGGTCTTCGGTAGGTCGGCGGTTCGCGAGTGACAGACGGTGACGGTGGCGTTCGCCGCCAGCAAGAGGCTCGCCAGCGGTCTGCCCACCAGGGTCGAGCGACCGACGATCACCGCCTCCGCTCCCTCCAGCTCGACGCCCGCCACCCGCAGCAGCTCCATCACCCCGCTGGGGGTGCACGCAACCAGTCCCTTCGGCGCGCCACCGCCCTCCAGTTTGAGCGCCTCGGCGATGCCGATCTTGCCCTGAGCCAGCAGCCCGGCGTTGACGGGGGTGAGGCCGTCGACGTCCTTGTGAGGGGAGATCAGATCGAGCACCCCCTCGGAATCAAGCGCCCCGGGCAGCGGCATCTGGACGAGGATGCCGTCGATCCCGGGGTCGGCGTCGAGGCGAGCCACCAGGTCCTCCAGCTCCGTCTGGCTGATCCCGGCACCGAGCTCGTGATGGACCGAACGGATTCCGGCCGTCTCGCAGGCCTTGCGCTTATTGGCAACGTAGACGTGGGAGGCGGGATCCTCGCCCACCAGCACGGTCGCCAGCGCCGGAGCGCGATAACCCTCCCCGACCTCCTCGGCCACCACGGCGGCGACCCGCTCACGAACCGCGACCGAGACGGCCGTGCCGTCGATCAGCGCCGCCGCCACCGCCTCAGCCCGCCTTCTGGATCGGCGCGAAGTCGGCCATGAGCTTGCGCTCTCCATCACCGCCGAAGCGAACCACGAGGACGTTGCCCGGCTCGACCGCGGTGACGACCCCCTCGCCGAATGAGGCGTGGATGACGTCGTCGCCGACGCCCAGCTCGAGCGCCGGGCTCGGCGGCGGCTCGGCGAGCGAGAACGCACCCCCGGGTGGAGCGGCACCCGGTGAGCCTAGCCCCCAGCCGGCCGCGGCGGTGGTGGTGGAGTGCCGCTCCACCAGACCCTCCGGAATCTCCCGCAGAAAGCGCGACGGAATCCCCGTCCCCGAGGCACCAAAGAGGTTCCGGCGTCGGGCGTGGGTGAGGGTCAGGTGCTCGCGCGCCCGGGTCAGCCCGACGTAGCAGAGTCGGCGCTCCTCCTCGACCGAGCCCTCCTCGACCGAGCGCGAGTGGGGAAAGATCCCGTCCTCGCAGCCGATGATGAAGACGGCCCGGTACTCCAAGCCCTTGGCATTGTGGAGCGTCATCAGCGTCACCTGCTCGTCGGTGTCGGTGAGGTCATCCTGGGCGGTGAACAGCGAGATCTGCTCGAGGAACTCTTCCACCGGCGAGCCCTCCCCCCCTTCAACCTCCCGGTTGGCGTCGAACTCGCGGGCCACGCCAACCAGCTCCTGAAGGTTCTCGGCCCGCCCTTCGGCCTCGATCGTGCGCTCGGCCTCGAGCGCCTCCAGGTATCCGGCCTCCGACAGGGTCGCCTCCAAGAGCTCGGCAACGCTTCCCTGCTCGGCGGCCCGCTCCGCCAGACTCGCAATCAGCTCCCCGAAGCGGGAGATCGCCTTGACCGCGGCGGCGGCGAGGCCAGGGACTCGCTCGGCCGCGCCTACGACCTCCATCGGATCGGAGCCGATCGTGTTGGCGTGGGCGAGCAGCCGACCCTCCGAGGTCTTGCCGACCCCCCGGCGGGGGGTGTTGATGATCCGGGTGAGCGAGATCGTGTCCGCCGGATTGACCAGGAGGCTCAGGTAGGCGACCGCGTCCTTGATCTCAGCTCGCTCATAGAACTTGGTCCCACCGATTACCTGGTAAGGAACGTCGAAGCGGACCAGGGTGTCCTCGAGCACCCGGCTCTGGGCGTTGGTCCGGTAGAAGACCGCGACCTCGCTCCGGGGAATCCCCTCCTCGTCGACCAGCCGGTCGATCTCCCCCGCCACCCAGCGCGCCTCCTCGTGCTCGTCGGCGAGCTCGGAGATGACAACCTGCGAACCGTTGGCGGCGTCGGTCCAGAGCTCTTTCGGGATCCGCTCGCGGTTGTGGGCGATCAGCCCGTTGGAGGCGTCGAGGATGGTCTGGGTGGAGCGGTAGTTCTGCTCCAGCTTGACCACCTCGGTGCCGAGGAAGTCGCGCTCGAAATCGAGGATGTTGCGGATGTCAGCGGCACGGAAAGCGTAGA
>JBPCOO010000331.1:0-3056 GCA_051000155.1 Solirubrobacterales bacterium
TGGCGCGAGGATGCCCCGAGCGTTCGCAGCATCCCCAGCTCGCGCTTGCGCTGCGCGACGGTGATCGAGAAGGTGTTGAAGATGAGGAAGGCGCCGACGAAGACCGCAATCCCGGCGAAGATCAGCAGCGCGGTGGTGAGGAAGCTGAAGCCGTCCTTGATCTCGGCCGAGTCGTCGGCGGCCAGCTCGGCGCCGGTCTTGACCTCGGCCGAGTTGGGCAATGCCGCTCGCAGCCGATCCCGAAGCTCACCCGGCTCGACGCCGTCGGCCGCCTCGACCGAGATCTCGTCGAACTCATCCCGCTTGTCGGTGATCGCCTGAGCCTGGGGCACGGTGAAGACCGCGAGGCTGGCGCCCCCGAGCGGAACGCCGGTGCCGAATTGGGCGATCCCCGAGAGCGTGTATTGGCGCAGGCCCTCGGCGCCGGAGATCGGGATCCTCTGGCCGACCTCATATCCCTCCTCCTCGGCGGTAATCGAGTCGATCGCAACCTCGTCGTCGGCAGATGGAGGCTCTCCGGAGGTGTAGGTGAACGGACTGAACGGCGCGGGCTGGACGCTGTTGGCGATCTGCGGTGGGCCACCCTGGGACGGACCGATCCGGTCTCCGTTCTCGTCCAGGATCGCGATCGCGACGATGTCCCCGATCGTCCCGCTCGCCTGCTCGACCCCGTCGACGGCCTCGATCTTGGAAACCAGGCTCTCCGGCAAGGCGACGCCCGCCTCTGGCAGATCGAAACCGCCCTCGGTCTCAGTCGCGGCCCGGACGCTGACGTCGACTCCGGCGTTGGCCTCGGCGAAGATGTCGTCGAAGGAGTTGTTGACCGAGTCCCTCAGGATCAGGGTTCCGGCGATCATCGCCACCCCGATCAGGATCGCGAGCGCGGTCAAAGCCCCCCTTAGCTTGCGGGTGGCGAGTCCGCGGATCGCGACCCTGATCATCCGGACTCAGAACTCCCGCATCAGCTCGATCACCTCGTCCTCACCGCTGATCTCGCGGTCGGCGGAGACCTTGCCGTCGGTGAGCACGACCACGCGGTTGGCGTAGGCGGCGACGCGGGGATCGTGGGTGACCATTATCACCGTCTGGTCGAGCCGGTCGACCGAGTCGCGCAGCAGATCGAGGACGTTGGTGGAGGAGCCGGAGTCGAGATTGCCGGTCGGCTCGTCGGCGAAGACAACCGCGGGCTTGGAGACCAGCGCCCGGGCGATCGCCACCCTTTGCTGCTGGCCGCCGGAGAGCTCGGAGGGGCGGTGGTCGGCGCGGTCTGAGAGCCCGACCATGCCGAGCAGCTCCTCGATCCAGGACGGGTCGGCGTCCTCGCCGGCGATGCGAAGGGGCAGCGCGACGTTCTCGGCGGCGCTGAGGACGGGCACCAGGTTGAAGAACTGGAAGATGAAGCCGAGCTTCTGGCGGCGGAGCTTGGTCAGGCCCTTGTCGCCCAGGCCGCCGACCTCTACCCCGTCAACCCAGGCGCGTCCAGCGGTGGGCCGGTCGAGCCCCGCCAGCAGATGCATCAGGGTCGACTTACCCGAGCCCGAGGGACCGACGATCGCGTTGAGCCGGCCGCGGGGGAAGTCGAGGTCGATCCCGGCGAGGGCATCGACGGCGGTCTCCCCAAAGCCGAAGCGGCGGGCGAGGTCGCGGCAGGCGACGATCGAATCGGTCGGTGGCTCGACGGTGCCGGTGGCTGTAGCCGGGGTTGCTCCGATGGCGCGAGGGTATCGAGGTAGCGGACCCCATACATTTCGGATCCGTGAACGATCCGGAGGTCCCCGTTGAAGGTACTGGCGTTTAGCGATCTGCACCGCGACCAGGACAAGGCCAAGCGCCTGGTTGAGCTCGCGGGCGAGGTCGACCTGGTGATCGGCGCCGGCGATTACGCCAACCAGCATCGCGGCCTCGAGGAGGCGATCGGTTGGCTGGCGGCGATCACCACGCCGACGGTGCTCGTCCCCGGCAACAACGAAACCGACGACGCTCTGCGCGAGGCCTGTGCCGGGTGGAAGGAGGCGACGGTCCTCCACGGCGAGGAAATGACGGTCGATGGCATCGAGCTGTTCGGACTCGGCGCCGGGATCCCGACGACGCCCTGGGGGTGGAGCTTCGACCTCGACGACGAGCAGGCGGCGGAGGAGCTCACCGACGCGCCCGAGGGCGGCGTGCTCATCCTCCACTCGCCCCCGGAGGGACACTGCGACCGTAGCGGCAGCGGCGAGGCCCTCGGCAGCCCAGCCCTGGCCGCTGCGATCGAGCGACTCCAACCTCGACTCGCAGTCTGCGGCCACATCCACGAGAGCTGGGGCGAGCGCTCGCAGATCGGCGAGACCGAGATCGCCAACCTCGGACCCGACGGCGACGTCTTCGAGGTCTGAGGGGACGCGAGTCCGATGATCACGACCCCGGGAGCGGACAGATGAAGGCGCTCGCCTTCAGCGACCTCCACCTCGACCGCGAGAAGGCCGAGCGGCTGGTCGAGAAGGCAGCCGAGGCCGACCTCGTCCTCGGGGCCGGCGACTACGCCGAGGAGCAGCAGGGGTTGGAGGAGGCGGTCGGCTGGCTGCGGGAGATCGAGGCACCGACGGTGCTGGTACCAGGCAACAACGAAACCGAGGAGACCCTCAATGCCGCCTGCGCGGGCTGGGGGCAGGCGCAGGTACTCCATGGACGCGGGACGAGGGTCGAGGACGTAGCCATCTTCGGCCTCGGTGGCGGCATCCCCGCGACCGATCGCGGCTGGAGCTTCGACCTCACCGACGCGGAGGCCACCGAGCTGCTCGAGGAGATGCGCGCCGGCGCCGTGCTGATCTCCCACGCCCCACCCCGAGGCGCCTGCGGCCAGGGACCCGAGGGCGAGGAGGGCAGCGTCGCCGTGCGCGAGGCGATCGAGCGGGTCATCCCCCGGCTGGTCGTCTGTGGCCACGTGCACGAGAGCTGGGGAGCCCGCGCCTCGATCGGTCCGACCGAGGTCGCCAACGTCGGCCCCGAGGGCGCGTTCTTCGAGCTATAGAAACCGGCGCGGCGCGGCGCGATCAGCGAACGACCTCGTCGCGAGC
>JBPCOO010000343.1:0-2838 GCA_051000155.1 Solirubrobacterales bacterium
ACCAACGGCCACCCACCGCGGGGCCGACACGTGCCTAACCAACTTCACGGAAGCGGGGGCCGGCTACGAGCGCGCCGCCGCGAGAGCGTGCGCGACGCAACGAGGCGTGAACTCCGCGTCGAACGGCTCCCCGGTCACCAATGCTCGAAAGTAGGCGGGCGAGACCAATTGCTCGATGACGGCGTGGGCGTCGGCGCCCGGCGGCAGCTCGCCCCGCTCGATCGCGCGGGCAATGATCTCCTCCGAGGCGGCGAACCGCGTCCCCCAGAACGCGTGCAGCGTCTCGAGCAGATCGCCGTCCGCCTCGGCGCCGGCGGCCGAGAGCGCGTGGAAGAGCCGCCGTATCCGCGGATCGTCCAGGGCGGCGACGATCGCTCGCAGGTGTCCGGCGAGGTCGCTCTCGACGCTGCCCGTGTCGGGCACGGGCACAGCGCCGCGAGCGATCTCCAGGAGTGCGTCGGTTGCCAGATGGGAGCGCGTCGGCCAGCGGCGATAGACGGTCGCGGGATCGACGCCCGCGCGCTGTGCAACGGTCCGGTGCGAGAGCGCCCCGTAGCCACCCTCGAGCAGCTCGTCACGCGCGACGTCCAGGACCAGCGCCCGGATCCGTGCGCTGCGACCACCCGGCCGCTCGCGAACCGTGTCGAGCGGCACGGTCGGAGTCGGGTCGGCTTGATCGCTCATCGGTGAGCACGATCCTAGAGGCACCGCACTGATGTAGTTCCTAACCACACCTAAGTTCACGCGTGGCCGTCATCGCTGCGAGTCTAGAGACACTGGCGGTAGCCGAATGGTTGCGCGTGAGAGAGCCCGAGGACCGATATCTTGGCTTGGTGCGGGTTCTGCTCACCAACGACGACGGCATCTCGGCCAGCGGCCTCCAGCAGCTACGCCGGGCCCTGCTCGAGGTGGAGGGGGTGGAGCTGGAGGTGATCGCGCCCAACTCCAACCGCAGCGCCACCGCTCGCTCGATCACCACGCGCTCGCCGCTGTGGGTGGAGGAGATCACCCACGACGACGGCTTCGTCGGCCACGCTACGGACGGCACCCCCGTCGACTGCGTCCGCTTCGCCGACCTCGGCCTGCTGGGAGAAAAGCCCGAGCTGATCGTCAGCGGCATCAACCACGGCTCCAACCTCGGCGACGACGTCACCTACTCGGGCACGGTCGCGGCCGCCTTCGAGGGGATCCTGCTGGGACTGCCGGCGATCGCCGTCTCCCAGCAGTCGGAGTCGCGGGAGATGGGCTACCGCGGTGGGCGCAGCTACGACTTCGGCGTCGCCTCCGAGTTCACCGCGGAGCTGGTCCGGCGGGTGATGGCGGAGGGGATGCCCGCGGGCACCCTGATCAACGTCAACGCACCGGGCGGGGTCGCCGACGGGGTCGAGGTCTGCAAGCTCGGCAAGCGCCTCTACGACGGCGAGCTCAAGCTGGTCGAGGAGTCAACCGACGAGGACGGGCGCAAGCGCTACGAGATCTACGGCTACGAGCCCGGCTTCGAGGAGGAGGAGGGGACCGACCTGGCGGCGGTGGCCGCCGGCCGGATCGCGGTCACCCCGATCCATTTCGACCTCACCGACCACGGCGAGATCGAGACCGTCGAGGGTTGGGGCCTGGAGGAGATGCTGGAGCGAGCCGCCGCGAGCGTCGCGTGAGCGGGGCGGTCGCCGCTGAGGGCCGCGCGGTCGAGCCGCCGCAGAGGCGGGCTCCCCGGTGAGCGCGAAGACCAGCACCGCCGAGCGCGCGGCCGAGCTGCGGGAGGAGATCCGCCGCCACGACCACGCCTACTACGTCTCCGACGACCCGCGGATCGACGACGCCCAATACGACGCGCTGATCGGTGAGCTACGTGAGATCGAGGCGGCCAATCCCGAGTTGCTCACCCCCGACTCCCCCACCCAGCGGGTCGGTGGCAAGGTGCTCGATCAGTTCGAGAGCCACCCCCACGCCGAGCCGATGCTCTCGCTCGCCAACGCTCGCAACCCGACCGAGCTGGAGGCCTGGGAGCAGCGGATCGGAAACCTGCTGAAGCGGTACGACATCGATCCGGGCGCGCTGAGCTATGTCACCGAGCCGAAGATCGACGGTCTGGCGATCTCGCTCACCTACGAGGGCGGCGTCTTCGTCCGGGGGCTCACCCGAGGCGACGGCCGGATCGGTGAGGACGTCACCGCCAACCTGCGGACCATCCGCTCGATCCCCTTGCGGATCGCCGATACGCCGGAGCTGATCGAGGTTCGAGGGGAGATCTACTTCCCCCGTTCGGGTTTCGACCGCCTCAACGCAGAGCGGGCCGAGGCGGGCGAGTCCACCTTCGCCAACCCGCGCAACGCCGCCGCCGGGACCATCCGTCAGCTCGACTCCTCGCTCGCGGCCTCGCGTCCGCTGGAGATCTGGAGCTACGGCATTGGCGCCCGCCGCGGGATCGAGCACGCCACCCACTCCGAGGAGATGGACTGGCTGCGGGAGCGCGGCTTCCGCGTCAACGACGAGATCGCCTCCCACACCGAGATCGCCGAGGTGATCTCGCGCTGCCAGTGGTGGGAGGAGCGTCGGGACGCGATCGACTACGAGATCGACGGAGTGGTGGTCAAGGTCGACGACCGGGCGCTCTGGCGCGAGCTGGGGGTGGCCGGGCGCGAGCCGCGCTGGGCGATCGCCTGGAAGTTCCCCCCGATCACGGTCACCACCGAGCTGCGGAAGATCGTCTGGAACGTCGGCCGCACCGGGCATCTGGTCCCGTTCGCAATGCTGGAGCCGGTCGAGGTCGGCGGGGTCACGGTCAGCACCGCCACCCTCCACAACGAGGAGGACCTCGAGAAAAAGGACGCGCGCGAG
>JBPCOO010000344.1:0-2718 GCA_051000155.1 Solirubrobacterales bacterium
AGGTGGGCATCGGCATGGGCTACGTCCGCTCCGAGCTGGCCGAGCCGGGGACCGAGCTGGCGGTCGACGTTCGGGGCAAGCGGCGCCAGGCGGTCCTTGCGCCGAAGCCCTTGTTCCACCCCGACGCCTGAAGGCCGGATCAGTCGCTGACAATCTCGCTCGGATCGATCCGAGCGAGGCCCTCGAGCCGATCGAAGTCCTTGTCGGCTGAGAGAATTTCCTTGACGCCGCGATTGAGCGCGGTGGCCGCGTGGATCGCGTCTCGGGTGGGGAGTCCAGGGTGCTCATCAACGAGGCCGAGAGCGGGTTCGAGATCAGATGGCCCGAATCCATGAAGGCGGAGCTTCCAAGCGAGTATCTCCCGAGCCCTCGCGGTGCCGTCCCCGCGTCCGCGATTGCGCACATGAGCGACCTCTTGAACAACCTCGACACTGATCTCGGCCGCGACTTTGCGGCGGACTATCCCCTCGACCGCTCGTCGGCATGGTTCGCGCAGGGGATGCGGTCCGCCAATCGCGTAGAGAAACACGTTCGCGTCAACGAAAATCGGGCTCACAGATCGCGTTCGTAGAGGCTGTCGAGATCCTCTTCGAGGTTGTCCACCGGCATTGGGTCGGCCGCGAGGAAGCTGGCCAGGGAAGCCTCCCGACGCTCCTTCTCCGCCGCCTCGTCGTTCCCGGCGCCGGCGTAGGTGCGATCGATCGCTTCGCGGATGAGGTCTCCAACCGATCGTCCTGTCGCGGCGGCCCGGCGCCGCAACAGCTGATCGCGCCGGTCGTCGAGCAGGACCTGAGTGCGGTGGGTCAGCGCCATACGCACATAGTGGCATGCACATACTCCGCGGTCAAGTTCTGGTTGCCTAGCATCGCCCGGAGTCCTGGCGTCTGGACAGTGCGTAGGCTTGTCGCCCTCAGGCACCAGTGCCGGCGAACACCAACGAAAGGAGGCGGCCTTGGCCGCTGACGAGAGCTATCCCGACGATCTCCACTACCACCCCGAGCACGATTGGGCGCGGGTTGCCGGTGATGAGGCCACCTTCGGGATCACTTGGTACGCCCAGGACTCGCTCGGGGAGGTCGTCTTCTTCGAGCCGCCCGAGGTCGGATCGGACGTGCACAAGGATCAGGCCTACGCCGAGGTTGAGTCGGTCAAGGCCGTCTCCGACGTTGTCGCCCCGCTCTCGGGCGCGGTGATCGAAGTGAACGAGGGCGCCGGAGAGAGTCCCGAGGCGATCAACGAGGATCCCTACGGCGAGGGCTGGATGGTCAAGGTTCGCCTCAGCGATCCCGCCGAGGTCGACTCGCTGCTGGCTGTAGCCGCCTACAAGGAGCTACTTTCCCAGTAGCGCTGCGGGATCCCAGCACCCCCGAACCGCGCTACGAGGGGGCTCGGCGCCGCGGGCTAGCATTCACTCCTCGATGAGTCGCTACACCTCCGCCACCGACGCCGACCGCCAGGCGATGCTCGAGGCGATCGGCGTCGACTCCGTTTCCGACCTCTTCGACGACGTTCCGGAAGGGATGCGTCTCGATCGCCCACTCGATCTGCCGGGTGGACTCGCCGAGAGCGAGGTCTACGAGCGCCTCCGGCAGCTCGCCGCCCGCAACGCCGATGCCGAGTCCTCGCTCTGCTTCCTCGGCGGAGGGATGTATGACGACTACGCGCCCGCGCTGGTTGACGCGATCATCTCTCGCTCGGAGTTCCTCACTCCCTACACGCCCTATCAGCCGGAGTTCTCCCAGGGCAGCCTCCAGGTGATGTTCGAGTTCCAGACGATGATCTCGGAGCTCACCGGCCTGCCGGTCTACAACGCCTCGGTCTACGAGGGCCCTTAGGCGGTGGCCGCGGCGGGCTACCTGGCGATAGCGGCGACCAAGCGGCGCCGGTTCGTGGTCTCGGCGGGACTGCATCCGCACTCGCGCCGGACGCTGGAGACCTACTCCCGCGGCTACGGGGCCGAGGTGGTCGAGGTGCCGCTGCGGGACGGGGTCACCGATCCGGAGGCACTGCAGTCAGCGCTCACCGAGGGGAGTGAGGGAGAGGAAGCCGAGGTTGCCGCGGTGTTCCTGCAGACCCCCAACTACCTGGGCGCGGTCGAGCGGATCGAGCCCCTCGCAGATCTTGCTCGGGAGGCGGGCGCGCTCACGGTTGCTGCGGCCGATCCCGTCTCGCTCGGCCTGCTCAAGCCGCCGGGCGAGTGCGGCGCCGACGTCGTCGTCGGGGAGGGCCAATCGCTCGGCAACCGGCTCGACTTCGGCGGCCCCTCGTTCGGCTTCTTCTGTGCGAGGGAGGAGCACATGCGCCGGATGCCCGGTCGGATCGCCGGTGAGACCACCGACGTCGACGGCCGTCGCGGCTTCGTCCTCACCCTCCAGACCCGCGAGCAGCACATCCGGCGGGAGAAGGCGACCCACAACATCTGTACCGCGCAGGCGCTGAACGCGCTGGCGGGGACGATCTATCTGAGCTGGCTCGGCAAGCAGGGCCTGATCGAGCTGGCAAGCGCGGTCGCCCGGAAGACGGCCCACGTCCGCGAGCGATTGGCCGAGGTCCCCGGCGTCGAGTTGATCCACGAAGCGCCGGCAATGCGCGAGGTCGCGGTCGAGCTCGAGGCTCCGGTCGAGGCGGTGATCGCCCACTGCGCCGAGCGGGGCGTGATCGGCGGGATTCCGCTCGCCCCCGACTACCCCGAGCACCCCAACGGCCTCCTGGTTGGGA
>JBPCOO010000020.1:0-2515 GCA_051000155.1 Solirubrobacterales bacterium
CGAGCTGGGTGCCTACGCCCCGACGCATGCCGAGCGAGATCGCGGGAACCGTTCCCGGAACTCCTCGCCGCATCAGCGCTCAACCATTTCCCAGTTCCATCCGATAGGTAAGCAAGACGCCACGCGAGCGACATCTAGCGGCCGGAGCAACCACCCCACCACAGCCAGAAACGGAGCGCAACCAAACTCATGCTGGTAGCCGAGCTGCAAGAACTTGAAGAGGTAAAGAACCTGCTGACCCGCGGTCAGCAGTTGGGCGTGCTCACCTTCGGCGAGATCGCCGGTGCGGTCGCCGAGGTGGACGTCGACGAGGGTGACATCGAAGAGCTCTACGGGCATCTCGAGCGCTCCGGGATCGAGCTGGTCGAGGACGTCGATCCCGCGCAGAAGGCCGCCCAGCCCGAGCGGGACGACGGCAAGCGCAAGCGTCGCGCCAAGACCTCGATCGACCTCAAGCCCGACATGACGACGGACAGCCTCCAGCTGTTCCTCAAGGACATCGGCAAGGTGCGACTGTTGACCGCGGCCGAGGAGGTCGAGCTGGCCAAGCGGATCGAGCGTGGTGATCTGGCCGCCAAGGAGAAGATGGTCGAGTCCAACCTCCGCCTGGTCGTCTCGATCGCCAAGAACTACCGCAACCAGGGCCTGCCCTTCCTCGACCTGATCCAGGAGGGCACCCTCGGGCTGGTCCGCGCGGCGGAGAAGTTCGACTACCGCAAGGGCTTCAAGTTCTCCACTTACGCCACCTGGTGGATCCGGCAGGCGATCGCTCGCGCGCTCGCCGACAAGGCGCGGACCATCCGCATCCCCGTCCACGTGGTCGAGAAGCTGAACAAGATCGGTCGCGCCGAGCGCAAGCTGGTCACCGAGCTGGGCCGTGAGCCGACCCCGGACGAGATCGCCGAGGTCACCGGGATCGAGCCCGACGAGGTCGACTCGATCAAGCGCTCCGCTCAGGCTCCGGTTTCTCTGGAGAAGCCGGTCGGCGACGAGGAGGAATCGGAGTTCGGGCAGTTCATCGCCGACGAGAAGGCCGAGTCCCCGTTCGATCGCGCCGCCGACCTGCTGACCAAGGAGGCGCTGCGCGAGGCGCTGGAGAACCTCTCCTACCGCGAGCGTCGCGTGCTCGAGCTTCGCTACGGGCTCGGTGGTGAGCACCCGCGGACGCTGGACGAGGTCGGACGCACCTTCAACGTCACCCGGGAGCGCATCCGACAGATCGAGAACCAGAGCCTGAAGAAGCTGCAGACTTTGGCGGAGGCCCAGAAGCTCCGCGAAGTCGCCTGACGGGCTGAGCCGTTCTGAGTGGCGCGCTGCTCGGCGGTGGTGTTGGCTCTACTGCCCTTCGCGCCGCCGACCAAGGCGTTTGGGGTGGCAGCGCGTTCGCGGTCACCCTGATCGGGGTGCTCGAGTGGATGCCCCGGAGGCCGCGATACGCCCTACCACTTCCTCCATTGGCTGCCGGTTCTTTACGCCGCTGCCGCACATCGCCCTTCCAGGGTCACCCCCTTTCTTGCCGGAGTCTCGCTGGTCGCCGCTGCACCGCTGGTCTACGAGGGTTTCGGCTCCGAGAATGCCCTCGAGATCATCGCTCAGCTACTGATGTTCTACACGGTGGGGGCGGCCGTCTGGGTGATGTTCGTGGTCCTCCGCGAGCAGCGGGCGGAGATCCGGACCCGCAAGGCGACCGCCGAGGCGATGGCGCTCGAGGATGGGCTCACGGGCCTCGGCAAGCGTCGTGCCTTCGACACTGCGGTCACGACCGAGATTGCCCGCCCCGAGCGTTCGGGAAAGTCTTTCAGCGTCCTCATCGCCGATCTTGACGGCTTCAAGCAGATCAACGACCGCCTCGGTCACCTCGCCGGGGACGAAGTGCTGAAGCGAGTCGCGCGCCGGATGCGCTCGGCTTGTCGTGACGGCGATGCCTGCTTCCGCTGGGGCGGCGACGAGTTCGCGATCGTCCTACCCCAAGCCGACGCGCCCCGGGCGGCGAACGTCGCCGAGCGCATCGGCCGCACGATCACCGGAATGGTCACCGACGACGGCGGTGGCCTCGCGGTCACCTGTGGGTTCGCTCAGTGGCGGCCGGGAATCGCGGCCCAGGAGCTAGTTCATGCCGCCGACAACGACCTCTTCGGGCTCAAGCAGCGCTACCGAGCCGACCGGGAAGGCTCGCGCCGCGCCGAGCAGGGCACGGGCTAGGGTCCCGGCACCGTCGGCTGTAGGTAAGGGGTTTCTTCGGGGCCGGGCTCGGCCGGCTTGTTCAACTTCTCCTGGGTGATCGAGATCGAGTCCCCGGCGCGGGTCAGGGTGAGGGCCCGGGTCCCCTCTCCGTTTTCGCTCACCGCAAAGGTGTCGACGCCATCGCCGAGCTCGTCGATGGGAACCGCCTCGGCATCCCGCTTGGGGTTGGTTGCGATCGTCATCGCGGAGTCGTAGCTGGTGGCCTCGGAGGCAAACCAAGCGGTGACCCGCTTGTCGCGTCTCCCGAAGTCGGGGAAGACGAAGCCGCCGA
>JBPCOO010000045.1:0-6779 GCA_051000155.1 Solirubrobacterales bacterium
GGTGAGCTGGTCGCCGCGAGGGCGCAAGAGCTGGGGGCCGCCGCCGTCGGCGGAATGACGATGGGCGCGGATCCGATCGCCTCCGCCGCGCTCGCCGCCCCGGGGGGCCGGGATCTGCTCGCCTTCTTTGTCCGCAAGGAGGTAAAAGCCCACGGGCTCCAGCGCGGGGTCGAGGGACCGCTGCTCACGCCCGGCACCAAGGTGTTGATGGTCGAAGACGTCGTCACCACCGGTGACTCGACCGTGAAGGCGATCGAACGCGTGGTGGCCGAGGGCCTCGAGGTGGTCGGCACGGTCGCGGTCCTCGACCGCCTCGCCGGTGGCGCCGCGGCGATCGAGGGTGCCGGCGGCGCGTCCTACCGGCCGCTGGCGACGATCGACGACGTCTACCCCGAGCGCCCCGAGGGCTGACTCAGGCCGGCGGGCGGGCGCGGAGGCTGCGGATCACGCGCTTGACCGTGTCCTTGTCCGCCGCCGACGATTCCTGCTCGGCGTTCTGGCGGACGACGGCGACGAACGAGGCCGACTCCTGCCGACGGATCGCGACCACGAGCACGCTCTCCTCGGTTCCGGTGTCGGCGGGGGTACCGGTGGCGCGAACCGCGCTCGCCTCGTAGGTGTGGTTGAACGGTGCGGGGTCGCCGACCACCAGGTCGGAGAACTGCGAGTCCCCGGCCACCTCGCCACCGAGCGCCGCGGCCGTCCGAGCGGCGAACTCATCCAAAGGCAGCGACAGGGCTCCATCGGTGCGGTCGGCGATCACGCTGATCGTGACCAGCTCGTCGGGAGAGGTGAGCAGCGTCCCCTGTCCGTCGGCCGCCGGACGTGAACTCCAGCCCGGCGGAACGCCGATGGTGGAGCCCGCCGAGCGGTTGGTCGCGGTTTCCCAGCCTTCGGGGAGCTCGGCCTTCGGGTCCTTGGGTGACTGGGAGACCTCGATCGTGTCCGTGGTCGAGGTCGTGGCCGATGGGGTGGTCTCGTCCTCGCCGTCGCCGCCGCATCCGGCAAACGCGAGCGTTCCTATTGCGAGAAGCGTGGCGACCGACCGGCTGCCGCTAACTGTCATCCCGATGCTCATGCCAACGAGTTTTCCAAAGCGGCGCGCCCCGGGCTCCGGTGGAGACGCGAGCTGCACTCGCGATCTCGGTCCACGGTGGAGAGCCGTCGGTCGCCGCCCTCCGGAAATCGTCGCTCGCCTGTGCCCATCAGGGACGGAGCTGCGGCGGCTCGGGACGGTGGCCATTGGTCGAAGGGTTGGGCTCGGGGCGCGCCCGGTTGAGGTAGCGGAGCCAGAGGTAGGTGGCGGCGCCGATCACCGCGATGACCGCGGCGCCGACGGGCTCGGCGGTTGCGAGCAGGACGAAGGCGGTGATGCCGATAGCGGCGCCGGAGGCGGTCAGGCCGACGGCGATCCGCTCCTGGCTGGCGTGGGTTCCCCGGAGCGTGTGATCCACCATCAACGCCGCCGTGCCGAACAGGGCCAGCGCCGAGGCAAGGTAGACGCCGACCAGGAGCGCGGTGAGCAGCGGCGAGGACTCACAACCCGCTCCAGCGCAGGAACTATCGAGCTGGGCTCCGATCAACCCCGCGGGGATGATCGTCAAATAGCCGAAGACGAGCCCGCCGAGCGCGGTGAGGATCCTCATACCGACATTGTTGCGCGAGACCCCGCCCGGCGGTCCCCGCCGCTATCCCGCGGCGGGAGCTCATCCACCGGAGCGACGAAGTCCTCGCTGCGGAACAGGGCGAAGGCGAGAGCCGATCCCACCGCCGCGACCACCACCGCGATCAGGAGGATGTCGTTGAGCGAGGAGGTGAAGGCCTGCTCGGTCGCGAGCTGGACCCCCTCCCGCATCTGCGGCGGGACCATCGAGAGTCCGGTCGGTCCTGCCCCCCGCGACCGCCCGGGCGAGTTGGTCGACCTGCTCGGAGGGCATCCCTTGCGAGCCGAGCGAGGCCTCGAGGTCGCCGCGAATCTGGCTCTGGAACACGGCCCCGAGGGCGGCGATGCCGGTCGCCACGCCGACCTGGCGGAAGGTGTTGTTGATCCCCGAGGCGATCCCCGAACGGGCCGGCTCGACCACGCTGATCGCGGCGCTGGCGAGCGGCGGGTTGACCAGCCCGACGCCGACGCCGGCGACGAGGAAGCCGGCGAGCAGCGCCGTCCACTCGGAGGAGGGATCGAGACCGCGCATGAGGAAGAGGCCGATCGCGATCAGCAGCAGGCCGGAGCCGAGGAAGCCGCGGATCGGCAGTTCGGCCGAGAGCTTGCCGGCAACCGGCGCGACAAAAAAGGAGACGAGGCTGATCGGGAGGAAGCGGCGGAAGGCAAGAGCTGGCGATCCACGCCATGCGGATGAGACGCAAGTACCTCGAAGCCCTGGAGCGGAGCAGATGAGTGATTGCATCAAAGACTACGGGCGGACGATCACCGGTGAGCTGATCACGGACGAGTTGATTGACAAGTACGTCAAGGAAGCCGAGGAGGGCTACGACGTAGACGAAATGCTCAAGAACCGAGTTGACACGCCGTCGACCGGTGATGAGCCCACTTCGGTCCGGCTCGAACCTGAGCTACGCGACGCTCTCGCCAACCGCGCCGCGAAAGACCGAGAGAGCACTTCCGCCATCATCCGGCGAGCCCTGAGGAACTATCTCGAAGCGGGCTGAGCCTTTCCTTTTCGTGGGTAGCAGCCCAGACTGACTCGTCAGCGCCGCGCTTCACGCTTTACCGTGGCGTGACGATCGCGAATGCCGGGTCCGGATCCTCCAGCAGGCCGAGCAGCTCGCCAGGCTGTCGGAGCTGGTCGAGGACAAACGCGGCGTAGAAAGCGCGCCGGCGCCAAGAGTGGTCAGCACTCTGCCTCGACGCGACGCTTGGCCTTCCTGACCTTGGCCTTGGCCTTCCTGACCTGGGGCTTGCCCTTCGCATCCTTCGCCGCCTTCCTGGCCTTCTTCAGCTTCTTCGCTGCTCGGTCGAGGGCGTTCTCGGCCTTCTCGCAGGCGTCGTCGAGGCCGGGGCCGGGGCGGTCAGGGTCATCCGGATCGTCAGGGCCGTCAGGATCGGCCGGGCCGCCGGGATCGCCGGGATCGCCGGGATCGCCGGGATCGGCCGGGCCGTCGGGGCCGTCGGGATCGCTCGGATCGTCAGGGCCGGAGTCGTCCACGTTGAAGGTCTGCGTGGCCGGCGCCGGACTCGTGTAGCCCTTCCAGTTACCGCGGACGGCGAAGGTGTGGGAGCCGGGGGCGAGGCCGCTGACCGTGTGCGAGGTCGCCGAGCTGCAGGGCGAGAACGAGCCGCCATCGACCTTGCACTCGACTGCGACGCCAAGCGACGCGTTGAGCTGGTCGAGCTGAAAGTTGAAGGTCGCGGTCGACCCGCTGGCGCCCCCGCCGGTGATCGTCGCCTGCGGCGGGCGGGTCAGCTTCTCGAGGTTGAGGTGGCCACCGGTGGCAACGAGGCCCTGAAGGAAGGGGTTCGGATCGACGGTCGCGAGAACCCGGTCCTCGAGGTCCGCGCCGGTCGCCGCCGGTGCGTGTGAGGCCAGCAGCCCGGCGGCTCCCGCAACCTGCGGGGAGGCCATCGAGGTCCCGGAGATCTGACCGTGGCTTGCGACCGAGGGTGCGCTCGCGCAGATCACCGTCGGCGTGTCGTAGTGGACGCCGTCGGCGACACCGGAGGCGTTGCTCTCGATGGTCGTCCGCAGCCTGATGTTGCTGGCGCCATCGAATTCGCTTCCCAGCGGTAGGACGAAGGTGCCGTCCAGGTTCTCGGGACCGACTACCGGAACATCGAAGGGAAAGCTGCTCCCACCGTCCCTCGAAGCCAGGAAGCGCACCCTGTCGCCCGCGTCGGCAAGGGTGATGTCGGTCCAGAACCGGTAGGCGCAGTTCGAACGCCCGCCGGTGGAGATCGCCGGGCTCTGGGCACCGGTGAGCTGGTTGTTGAAGTAGTTGCTGAAGTAGGAGTCGGTAAGCGCGTAGGAGTCGAAGAAGGTGGCTGGGTCACTCGCCTCCTCGTAGGTCAGCGTCCAGTCGGCGGGTGGCGGTGTCGGGCCGCGTACGATCTGCCAGTCCGCAGCGCTGCCATCGCCGAAGCTGTCGTAGAAGACCTCGTCAGTCCCAGAGTTGACCGTGTAAGGGTCGGTCGAAGCGACCACGTCAGAAGGGCTGATGTAGGTGCTCTCGACGTTGACCCCGGGTGCCGCGAGATCGACGCTGGCTGCCCCGTAGTTGGAGAAGCTCGCTCGCCGGCCCTGGTTGT
Organism: Solirubrobacterales bacterium; assembly: GCA_051000155.1. Classification (GTDB taxonomy): domain Bacteria; phylum Actinomycetota; class Thermoleophilia; order Solirubrobacterales; family 70-9; genus CAXMST01. The sequence continues at coordinate 4,265 of JBPCOO010000045.1, forward strand.
CGATCGCGGCGACGCTGAGCACGTTCGGCTCGCCCTGAGCCATGGCCGCCGGCCGGCTCGGGTTCGAGTCGTTGTTGTTGTCGGAGTTGCCGGCGGCGAAGACGAACAGGGTGTCGGGAGCAGAGCGGACCGCATCACGCTCGATCTGGCTCGGCGTGCCGAACCCTCCATAGCTGCCGTTGACGACGGAGGCGCCCTCCTGGCCGGCGTAGAACATCGCTTCCGCTCCCGCCGCCGAGTCGACCGACCGCGACAGGTCGTGGCCGATCCGAAGCGCCATCAGCTTCACGTTCCAGCTCACGCCTGTGTTGTCAAGACCGTTGTTGCCCTTCGCGCCGATGGTTCCGGCGACGTGGGTGCCGTGGCCCGAGGTGTCGTCGTTGGGATTCCGATCGTTCTCAGTGAAGTCCCAGCCATTCGTATCGTCGATCAGCCCGTTACCGTCGTCGTCAACGCCGTTGACGGTCTCGCCGGGGTTCTGCCACAGGTTCGGAGCGGTGTCGCGATGGTCGAGGTCGATGCCGCTGTCGATCACACCGACGATCACCTCGCCGCTGCCGGTGCCGTACTCCCAGGCCTCGGGGGCGTCCATGTCGATGTCCGCCGTGCCGGCCTGACCGGCGATCTGCTGACCGGTGTTGTGCAGTCCCCACGACTGCGGGAAGTAGGGGTCGTTCGGGACAGCGAACAGCTCGCGGCGGAAGTTCGGCTCGGCATAGGCGACGCCTGGAAGTTCCTCGAGCTCGGCGGCGGCCTCCCGCACGCTCAGGTCGCCCGACAGTTGCATCACCTTTGCGCGCGGGATGAGCAGCGACTCCGCCGACCCCTTTTTCGCCCCGATCGCTTCCCGCGCCTCCGAGAGCAGGCCGCTTCCGCCCGTCCCAGGCTCGAACCGAACCACGACCTCGCCGGGAATGACCGTTCCTGCACCGCTGGCCCCTTCGGCGAGGCTCTGGGAGCCACCCGCGAACTCGGGCGTCGGTTCGGAGGCCGGCGGCGAATCGCCGAGAGGCTCCTGGGCGGACGCCATCACGGTAGGGATGAGGACTGCTGCGGCGAGCGAGCTCACCAAGAGCACCAGGCGGCGCGTGCCGGCGGTGACACCGTTGTGGTCGACCGGAGTGTCGGCCTCCCGGTTTGCGCCTTTGATCCTGACCATCCTCGAACGCACCTGTCTGAAGCTCATCTTCGTTCCCTTCTCGGACCGCCTACCGGCCCTCGCTTGCAAAGCAGGGTCGAATCTAGGCTCGAGACGGGCGCGGGTCGTCATCCCAGAGGATGAACCTGAATCAACCTCGGGTCTGATCTGCGTGATCGCGCAGGTGCTTGCCGCTGTCTCATCGCCACCGCGGCTCGGGCATCCCTTCAATGACCCCGGCTACGTGATCAGCCTCTGCGGCACTGCGTCGAGCACCGCGAGGTGCTCGGCCCACTCGGCCGCAGCGCGGCGATGGCGCTGCCGGCTGACGACGGCGGGCCCGAGCCGGGCGTTAGGCGCACTCGCGGCCGAACGCCGTCTGCGCTCGCTTAGCTCCTGCCTTCGCATTCTTCAGGCCGCGCTTGGCGCGTTTGACGGCGCCCCTGCTGCCTGATCGAGTCGCCTTCCTCAACGCCCTCTGCGCCTTCGCCGCCTTCGCCCGCGCCTCGTTCAGAGCGGCCTTCAGGGGCGTGCAGCCCGGTGGCAGGGCACCGCTGCCGAGCACGTCGGCTCCGACCCACGCCGACGCCGCCTCGGCGATCCCCGCGCGCAGTGGATCGGCGGCGAGCCGCCCGTACACCCCGGGCACGCCGGCCCGGGCGCAGCCCTCGCCGAAGCTCGTGTCGCCGACCAGCCGGTGGCCGCCGCCGTCGATCGGCACGACCAGGGGTCCGCCGCTGTCGCCCTGGCAGCTGTCGTTGCCGCCGGCGAGATCGCCGGCGCAGGCCATCACCGCGCCGACCCACAGCGACCCGTAGCCCGACGCGCAGGTCGAGTCGTCGAGCATCTCGACCCGGTTGCTCTTCAGCACGTCGCTGCCGGGACCGCCCTCGGAGGTCGAGCCCCAGCCGCTGATGAACGCCTCGCGGCCGGGTCGCCACAGCGCCTCCTCGCCGGGGCCGGCGATCTTGATCGGCTTCGAGCTCGCGGGGCTCGCGAGCTCGATCAGCACCAGGTCGAACTGGCTGTTGCCGTAGTAGGCGGGGTCGTAGAGCTGGTAGCCCTGATCGTCGGTGAACCACGCGTACCCGGCGACGCCGAGCACCTGCCCGTCCGACCCCGAGAGCCTGCTGCGGCCACTGATGATCTGGAAGTCCTGTGGGTCCATCCAGGCACCCTCGAAGAACGAGTCGAACAGGCAGTGGGCAGCGCTGACCACGATCTCGGGCGCGACCAGCGTGCCGCCGCAGAAATGGCGGTCGAACTGGCTCTGAGCCCCCGAGTACTGGTCGTAGGCGGGGTTGAGCCCGAGCGAAACCTGCCAGGGCCACTGCTCGATGGTGGTCTCGCCGCCGCCGACGATCCGCGCTTCGCCGC
>JBPCOO010000066.1:0-7175 GCA_051000155.1 Solirubrobacterales bacterium
GATGTTCGACCAGCTCTCAGAGCGCCTCCAGGGGACGATGAGCGACCTCCGCTCGCGCGGCAAGCTCAGCTCTGACGACGTCGACAAGGCAATGCGGGAGATTCGCCTCGCCTTCTTGGAGGCCGACGTCAACTTCAAGGTGACCAAGAGCTTCGTCGCCGAGGTCAAGGAGAAGGCGATCGGTCAGGGGGTGCTCGAGAGCCTCGATCCCGGCCAGATGGTGGTCAAGCTCGTCAACGAACAGCTCGCCGAGCTGATGGGCGGCTCCGGCCGGGACCTGGTCTTCGCTTCCAAGGGTCCGACCGTGATCCTGATGGCAGGCCTCCAGGGCTCGGGCAAGACCACCGCGACGGCCAAGCTCGCCCGCCACCTGCGCGAGCAGGGCAAGGATCCCGCGGTCGCCGCCTGCGACACCCAGCGGCCGGCCGCGGTCGATCAGCTCATGCGGCTCGGCGAGCAGGCCAAGGTGACCGTCTACCAGCAGGGAGTCGAGCGCGATCCTGTCGACATCGCCGAGTGGGCGCTGGCCCGGGCCAAGGCGGACGGCAAGGACGTCCTCATCGTCGATACCGCCGGACGCCTGCACGTCGACGAGGACCTGATGGACCAGCTCGTCCAGATCAAAAAGCGGACCAAGCCCCACAACATCCTCCTGGCCGTGGACGCGATGACCGGCCAGGACGCGGTCAACGTCGCCGAGCAGTTCGCCTCCGCGACCGAGTTCGACGGCGTAGTCATGACCAAGCTCGACGGCGATGCCCGCGGCGGCGCCGCGCTCAGCGTCAAGGCGGTCACCGGCAAGCCGATCCTCTACGCCTCCACCGGGGAGAAGCTCGACGCGCTCGAACGCTTCCACCCAGACCGGATGGCGCAGCGCATCCTCGGCATGGGCGACGTGCTCAGCCTGATCGAGAAGGCCGAGCAGCAGTTCTCAGAGGACGAGGCCGCCGAGATGGAGCGCAAGATGCGCCGCAACGAGTTCACCCTCGACGACTTCCTCAAGCAGCTCAAGCAGATCCGCAAGATGGGACCGCTGACCTCGATCCTGGGAATGATGCCCGGCATGGGGAAGGCGATGAAGCAGCTCAACGCCGCCAACGTCGACGATCGGGAGCTGGACAGGCTCGAGGCGATCATCTTGTCGATGACGCCGGAGGAGCGGGCCAAGCCGGAGATCATCCGCGGCGGCCGCCGCAAGCGGATCGCCTCCGGCTCGGGCACCAACGTCCAGGCGGTCAAACAGCTCGTCAAGCAGTTCGACCAGATGCGCAAGGTGATGAAGCAGATGGCGTCGGGCAAGATGCCCAACCCGGAGGCGCTGATGCGCGGTCAGATGGGGGCGGGCCGGCGCCGCTAAGGGACCACCTCGCAGCCCGAACCTGTAAGGTGCCGAGCCTTCTATGGCTGTACGGATAAGACTCAGGCGAATGGGTTCGAACAAGAACCCGATCTGGCGCATCGTCGTCGCCGACAAGGCGTCCCCGAGGGATGGCCGCACGATCGAGACGATCGGCAGCTACAACCCGCAGACTCAGCCTTCGCAGATCACGATCGACACCGAGCGCGCCCAGCACTGGATCGACCAGGGGGCGCGTCCTTCGAAGACGGTCGCCAAGCTGCTGCACACCCAAGACGTCCAGACCACCGGCTCCTAGATCGGGCGCTCCGATGCGGGACTTTGTCGAGTTCCTGGTCCGCTCGCTGGTCGAGGACCCCGACGCGGTCGAGGTCGAGGAGTTCGACGAGGGCGGTGACCTGGTCTTCGAGGTGAGCGTCGCCGATGCTGATCTCGGACGGGTGATCGGTCGTGGCGGCCGGATCGCCAATGCCGTCCGCACCCTCGCCCGCGCCGTCGGCGCCCGCACCGAGCGCCGTGTGATCATCGACATTCTCGATTGAACGTCGATTTCTTCACCCTGTTTCCCGAGTGGTTCGAGTGGTTCGAGACCCAGCGCCACGTTCGCAACGCGATCGAGGGCGGATCGCGGATTCGCCGCTACAACTATCGCGACACCACGCCGCTCGGTGCCGGCCAGGTCGATGATTCCCCCTACGGGGGTGGGGCGGGGATGGTGATGCGGGTGGATGTGGTCGACGCCGCCTTGGATGCCGCCTACGAGCAGGGCGGCGCCCGGCCGCGGACCCTGGTGATGGACGCCGCCGGTCGCCAACTCGACGACGAGTTGGTTTCGGAGCTGGCGGGCGAGCCGTCGCTGGCGCTGCTGTGTGGACGCTACGAGGGGATCGACGACAGGGTCCGCGCACACATCGCCGACGACGCCGTCTCGATCGGCCGCTACGTCCTCGCCGGCGGCGAGTTGGCGGCGATGGTCGTGGCGGATGCAGTGTTGCGCAAGCTGCCAGGATCGCTGGGCCATGCCGACAGCGCCACCGTGGAGTCCTACTCCGTGGCTTTGGAGGGCCGCCCGGAGTACCCGCACTACACCCGCCCGCCCGACTACCGCGGCTGGCGCGTTCCCGACGTGCTGCTCTCGGGTGACCATGGCGCGGTCGAGCGCTGGCGTTTGGAGCAGAGCCTGATCCGCGCGGCGCAGGGTCGCCCGGCGGCCCCGTAGAGGGCTTCCGCTACTATTCCGCTGCGCGCGGGCCACTGGGTCACGCGCAATTTTTTCGGCGTGGCCCGGCAGCATCGCCTCGAGCCCCTGAGAGGACTTCATGAGCACGATCATCGAGAGCATCGAAAAGGACCAACTCCGCAAGGTTCCCCGGTTTGACGCTGGGGACCGCGTCCGAGTCCACTTCCAGGTGACCGAGGGCACGCGCACCCGTACCCAGATATTCGAGGGCGTCGTCTTGAAGCGGCAGGGTTCGGGCTCGCGAGAGACCTTCACCGTCCGCAAGCAGTCCTTCGGGGTCGGAGTTGAGCGTACGTTCCCGGTGCACTCGCCCAAGATCGAGCGGCTCGAGGTCGCCGCCCGGGGCGATGTTCGCCGCGCCAAGCTCTACTACCTGCGCGATCGCGTCGGCAAGGCTGCGCGAGTTGCCGAGCGCCGCTGGGGGATCACCGATGACGTGCTCGACACCGAGGATGCGGGCGCGATCGACGCCGAGGGCGAGGTCCAGGAGGAGATCGATGCCGAGGACGTCGTCGATCAGGCGCCGGGCGAGCAAGCTGAGGAAGGCGAGACCGGGGACGCGGACGCCGGGGGTGAGGAGGAGGCCGGAGGTGCGGAGGCCGCCGCCGAGGAAGGAACTGAGGGCGCGGAGATCGGCGCGAGCGGTGCCGCCACCGACACCTCCGAAGATCAGGCGGACGGCGACCCCGAGGCCTCAAAGCAGAACGGCTAGCTCCGGGCGGGGCTGAGAGTTGATCCCCCGTCCCAAGTCCACGGCAGGGGCCATGCTCGAGCTGGTGGTGATCGTTGGCTTCGCGGTTGCGCTGGCGCTTGTAATCCAGGCGTTTCTGGTCAAGCCCTTCCAGATTCCCTCCGGCTCGATGATTCCCACGCTGGAGATTGGCCAGCGGGTGCTCGTCAACCGCACCAGCGTTCACTTCGGTAATCCCTCACAGGGGGACATCGTCGTCTTCCACCCACCCAAGGGCAATCGCTGCGCGCCCGGTGCCGACGAGGCCAACGCGCCCTGTGCGATGCCGTTCGACGAGCGCTCGGAGGAGAACTTCATCAAGCGGGTGGTCGCGGTCGGGGGGGACACGATCAAGATCGAGGGCGGGGTTCCGATCGTCAACGGCGAGCCCTTGGAGGAGGACTACACCACCGCCTGCGGTGATTTCGGCTCGCGCTGCGACCTGCCGAAGGAGATCACCGTTCCGCCGGACCACTACTTCATGATGGGGGACAATCGTGGACAGAGCGATGACAGCCGCTTTTGGGGACCGGTGCCCGAGGAATGGGTCGTCGGCAAGGCGTTCGCAACCTACTGGCCGCCCAATCGCATCGGGATCTTCTAGCCCGAACGGGGCCTCGCTCTGATGGCGGTCCGGCGCAAGCGCCACCGCAAGGGCTCCGATGGGCGCCGCACCGCCTGGCTGTTCCGCTTCGATCAGGGTTTCGGCGCGCGCCGGGTAGCCGGTGCCGACGAGGCCGGGCGGGGATCACTGGCCGGCCCCCTGGTAGCCGCCGCCGTCCTCTTCGACTATGACCGCCTCGGCCCGCGTGAGCGACGCACGCTCGCCGGACTCGATGACTCCAAGCGCAAGCGCGAGGAGGAGCGCGAGGCGCTCTACCCGGCGGTCCTGGCCGCGGCCGAGCGGGTGGCCGTTACCGCCCGCTCGGCTCGGAGCATCGACGCACGCGGTCTCCACGTCACCAACCTGGAGGCGCTCGGCGACTGCTTGACCCGCGTCGCGGTGCCCGGCGCCGTCTGCCTCAGCGACGGGTTCGCGCTGGGCTCTCGCTGCGGGGTCGGCCATGAGCCGGTGGTGGACGGGGATGCCCGCAGCGCGGCTATTGCGGCGGCTTCGGTCATCGCCAAGGTCACCCGGGACCGCTACATGCGTCGCGTCGATGAGCTCTATCCCGGCTGGAACTTCGCCGGCAACGTCGGCTACTCAACCCCCGATCATCGCGCTGCCATCGCCGCCAACGGGGTCTGCCCGCTGCATCGGATGTCGTTCGCATCGACTGCCTACAGCCAGCTTTCCCTCACCGCCTGACGGACTGAGGACGCGCTGATCTGCGTCATCGGCCGGCTCACGTGCGTGAGCACGCATCGCCGGCCTCTTCCTTGATCAGCACGCCCCCAGCCTCGTCAGGAAACCTGACGGATCTGGGGGAGCTCGAGCATTTTGGCCTCAGAAGGCGGCTTTGATGTGTTCGTAGTCGGCGAGGGTGTTGGCGGCGGTGACGGTGATGCCGATTGCGTCGAAGCGGATTCCCTCGAAGGTCGGGATCTCGGGGCGGGAGGCCAGCCACTCGCGGGCGAGACGTCGGATTTGGAGTTGCTTTCGCGTTCCGATGGCCAGCACCGCGCGCTCGGGACCCAAGCGACCACCGAGGCGAAGGGTCTTGACCTCGACGAAGACCAGATCGACACCGTCGAGCGCGATCAGGTCGGTCTCGCCCGTTCGGGTGCGCGCGTTTCGAGCCAGGAGCTGCCAGCCGGCGGCGGCGAGTCGGCGGGCCGCGTAGTCCTCGCCGCGCCGGCCGAGCCTCAGCGTCGTCGGGGTCCCGGCGGAGGAGGTTGCAGGCTCCGAATCCATGTCCCGGATGCTGACGCCCGGAACCGCGCGCGTGGTGCGCTGTCGGTAAGGGAATGGGACAAATCTGCGTCGGGACCGTTGCGAAGTTTCGACGATCTTTGACTTTGTGCGCGCCACGGCTGCGCCTTCGGCCCCTAGCTTCGACGGCATGCTCGCAGCTACGCAGACATTCGCGATCGAGGGCGTCGAGGCGGTCTCCGTCAGCGCCGAGGTGGATATCAACCGCGGCCTTCCCGCCTTCTCGATCGTCGGCTTGCCCGATGCCGCGGTGAGGGAGTCACGGGAGCGCGTCCGAGCGGCGATCGCGAACGCCGGGTATGAGTTCCCCCTCCAGCGCATCATCGCCAACCTCGCGCCGGCCGACCTTCGCAAGGCCGGGCCGGGGTTCGATCTCGCGCTCGCCGCCGCCATTCTGGTCGCCTCCGATCAACTCCCGGCCGAGCCCCTCGCGCGGGTCGCGTTCGTTGGCGAGCTGGCGCTGGATGGATCGATCCGTCCGACCCGGGGGGCGTTGGCGATGGCTGAGCTGGCCCGGCGCGAGGGGATTGAGGCGCTGGTAGCAGCGCCGGCGGATGCGGCCGAAGCCGAGCTGATCGAGGGGCTCGGCGCGGTACCGCTGGGGAACCTTCGCGAGCTCGAACCCTTCCTCAGATCCGGCGAGATCCCCGCGAGCCCGGCGCGGGAGGGTGCCGCGGATCCCGTCGAGCTTCCCGACATCGCCGATCTTCGCGGCCAACCGACGCTTCGCTACGGGCTCGAGGTCGCCGCCGCGGGTGGCCACAGCATGCTCGTGGTGGGCCCACCCGGCGCCGGGAAGTCGATGGCCGCCCGACGCCTCCCCTCGATTCTGCCGCCGCTCGAAGCCGAGCAGATCGTGGAGGTGAGGCGGATCGCTTCCGCCAGCGGTCGCAGTGCCCCGCTCGCCGCGGTCCCTCCGTTCCGGGCTCCCCACCACACGATTTCGCCGGCAGGTCTGGTCGGTGGGGGTAGTCCGACCCGGGCGGGGGAGATCACCCTTGCCCACCGCGGGGTCCTGCTTCTGGACGAGCTGCCCGAGTTCCCGCGCTCCAGCCTTGAGGCGCTGCGACAGCCACTCGAGTCCGGTGAGGTGACGATCTCGCGGGCACGTGGCTCCCTCAGCTTCCCGGCGGGCTTCCAGCTGGTCGCGACCGCAAATCCGTGTCCCTGCGGACGCGGTGAATCATCACCCGAGTGCCGTTGTACACCTGACCGCATCGATCGCTACCAGGCGAAGCTCAGCGGCCCCCTGGCCGACCGGATCGACATCACCCTCGCGGTCGAACAGCCCGACTCCGATGCGCTCAGGGGCGACCCCGGCGAGCCTTCGATACGGGTGCGCGAGCGAGTGGTCGAGGCTCGCCGCCTGCAGCGGCGGCGGTGGGGGGAGGGCGTGACCAACTCGACGATCGGTGATGCGGAGCTGGCAACGAGGATGAAGCTCAGCCCGACCGCTGCCGAGGCGCTCGATAGCGGCAAGAGCAAGCTGGGATTGAGCGGTAGGGGCTGGAGCAGGTGCCTGCGGGTGGCGCGCACCTGCGCCGACCTGGCGGGCGCGGAGGAGATCGAAGTTGCCCATGTGGGGGCTGCCCTCAGCCTCCGCCGGCGGAGCGGTGCGGTGGTGTGATGGTCGCCTGTCCGCAGTGCCTGCTCCGCGGTGCCGTGCTGCGCCGGCTCGCCGCCCACATCGATCGGATCGTCGATCGAGGGGCGGGGGAGAGGGCGCGGGATCTGCTCGCGCTATCCGACGCCGACCTGGCTCGGGCCTCAACCGCCTCCGACGGGGACGCCGAAGCGGCGCTCGCCGCAGCTCGGGCCGCAGCCGGTGAGCTGCCGTCGCAGCTCGCCGCGCTGGGTTGCTGGTCGATCTGCAGGCATCACCGACTCTGGCCCCGAGGGCTCGCCAAACTTGGCGAGGGAGCGGCAAGGGGGATGTTCGGGGGCGGAAAGGGAACGGCTCTGGACGAACTCCACT
>JBPCOO010000134.1:0-4807 GCA_051000155.1 Solirubrobacterales bacterium
CGGCAACGCGATCGCGGGCTGGTGGTGGCTCGATCCGCTGGCGGCCCTGCTGATCGCGACCGTCGCGGTGAGAGAGGGACTCGAGACCTGGCAGGGCGAGGGCTGTTGCGGCCCGGGGAAGACCGCGGAATCGAGCGCGGGCTGCGACCTCCGTGCCGATCGGGCCGGAGCGGGGCGCTAGCCGTGGGCGCCGGCCACTCCCACAGCCACGCTCCCGATCGCTCCGCCGGCAAGCGGGCGCTGAAAATCGCGGTGGCGATGACCACCACCTTCATGGTCGCCGAGGTGGTCGGCGGCCTGCTCAGTGGCAGCCTCGCGCTCCTGGCCGACGCCGCCCACATGCTGAGCGACTCGGCCTCGTTGATGATCGCGCTGGGGGCGATCTGGCTGGCGGAGCGCCCTCCGACCCTCCAGCGGAGCTTCGGCTACCAGCGCGCCGAGATCCTCGCCGCCCTGCTCAACGGCCTCACCCTGGTGGTGGTCTCCCTCTGGATCTTCTACGAGGCCTTCAAGCGCCTCCAAGACCCACCGGAGGTCGTCGGGGGGACCGTGTTGGTCGTGGCCGTGATCGGACTGGTGGTCAATCTCGCCGCGGCGTGGGTGCTCTCCCGTGATCGGCAGGAAAGCCTCAACGTCTCCGCCGCCCTCCGCCACGTGCTCGCCGACCTCGCCGGCTCGGTCGGGGTGATCATCGCGGCGCTGATCATCCTGCTGACGGGGTGGAGGGAGGCCGATCCGATCGTCGGCGCGCTGATCGGCGTGCTGGTGCTCGCGAGCGCTTGGCCGGTGCTTCGTGACTCGACCCGCGTCCTCTTGGAGCAGGCGCCCGAGGGGACCAACGTCGAGGCGATCGGACGCGCGCTGAAGGCGGCCGACGGCGTGGTCGATGTCCACGATCTCCACGTCTGGACGATCACCTCGGGCTTCCCCGCGCTCGCCGTACACGTCTTGGTGGAGCAGGAGCGCGATTGCCACCGGTGCCGGCGAGAGCTGGAGGGTCTGTTGGCCGAGGAGTTCGAGATCCACCACACCACGATCCAGGTCGATCACGCCGAGCGGCGGCTGTTGCAGGTCGAGGGGACAGGAGACCGGGCGGGACCTGAGCGCGGATAGGCTCGACCGGTGAAGCTCGGCTACCTGCTCGTCCACCTCCGCTCGGGTCCCCAAGGGGAGCAGGCCGTGGCCGAGGTGCGGGCGGCCGAGGATTCGGGATAGTCGCTGAGGGACGGATCGAGTCATCCCTGGCGCCGGCCGGGGCCCCGGTGCGGGCCGGGTGGACGCCGGGAAGTGGGCCGGGCCGGAGGGTGGCTGGGCCTCGGTAAGAACGCTCTGTGCAGCGGGATCCACGACACCCCGGCAACGGACTTGACGGGGGCTCGGCACGGCCGTTAAGTTCGCGCTCTCAACGACCGATCCGAGGAGGGGGGCGCGGCGCCGATCTCCGGGGTTAGTGGGGGAAGATGAAGACCGAGGTGGAGGCCGCCGGGGGGCGGCAGGAAGATCGAAACGCGAAGGCACCGACCGTGCGGCGGGCCAATCCGAAGGCGCCGTGGGAGGAGCGCTTCGCGATCCTGTTCGAAGATCTTCGCAAGCCGGCGAGGGTGTTGGTCAATCGCACCTACGCCGCGGCGATCAACGCCGAGGAGATCGAGGACGTCTACGCCAACGCCTGGACCTCGACCCTGAAGGCGCTCGGGGGCCGCGAGCGGCACATGCCCGACCACGAGCTGCGCTCATACGTGCTCACCGCGGTTTCCAATCACGCCAGCAAGGAGATGCGTCGCCGGTCGCGGCGCCCCGTCTCCGAGCTGAAGGAGGCTTACGCCGGGACGGTCGCCGATTCCCACCAGCCGGCGCCCGAGGAGCTGGCGGTCGGCGCTGAATCGCAAACGGTCGTCCGGGATCTGCTCACCAGCCTGCCACCACGCCGCCGGGCGGTGATGCTGCTCCGCTACGGCTGGGGGATGGCCCCGAAGGAGATCTGCGCAACCGTTCCCGGCCTCTCCTCGCGCTCCTACCGCAAGGAGATCAGCAAGGGGGTAGAGGAGCTGATCGAGCGGCTGGGAATGCACGAGAGCGGCGAGTGGTGCCGCTCAAGGGAGCCGCTGCTGCGCGATTACGTGGCGGGGGTTGGCGGCGAGGAGGTCAAGCGGCAGGCCGGCCACCACCTCGCCCACTGCCATAGCTGCACCGAGATGGTCGGTCGGCTCTCGGGTCAGCTCCACGACCTCGGCAGCACCCTCGCCTGGACCTCGATCGTTTCCACCGTCGGCGAGCAGAAGCTCTCGATCGCCGATCGGATCGGCGCCGGGATGGACCGGGCTCGTGACTACACCGCGGGCATCCTCGACCGAGGGGAGGGCGCGACCGAGACTGCCTCCACGCTTGCCTCATCGGGTGGCACCCGCGGCGCGGGAACCGCCGCCGGCGGCGGAGTGCTGGCGGCGATCGGGGGTGGTGGCGCCAAGCTGGCGGCGATCTGTGGCGGTACGGCTGCAACTGGCGCCTGCGTTGCCGCGGTCGCGCTGCCGACGGGGATCGGGCCCTTCGGAGCCGACGAGCCCGACAAGGCCAAGGTCGAGCGCAAGGCCAAACAGACGAGTAGCGCCGAGGCGCAGCCCCAGGAGATGACTCCGAGCCCTTCGATCGACACCTATGAGCCGCCCCGCAGCCCCGCTGGCGGCAGCGGGGGCTCCACTGGTGGAGGCGGCGGCGCGGCCACCCCCGATCCTCAGCCCGCCGTGGCGCAGGCGGAGGCATCCCAGCCGGTCGAGGCAGAGGTCGCCCCCGCCGCGACGCCGCCGCCGGTGCGGGCGCAGACGGATCCGGTCGCCGCCGCGGCCCCGCCGCCCGCGCCCTCCGGCGGATCGAGCTCCGGGGGTGGTGGTAGCTCTGGAGGCGCCGCTCGCGGCACCGGGGGCGGGGAGTTCGGTCCCTGACCGGCGTGCGCCTCAAGCGGAAGCTGCCCTCGCTGCTCCGCGCCACCGTCGTCTTGGCCTTCGCCTTCGCAGGCCTCGTCGGGGTCGTCGGCTGCGGCGAGGGAGAGAAGTCCGAATCCGAGTCGGCTCCGCTGACGCTTGTACAGACTCCCCGGTCGGGCAGCTTCCTGACGGGGCCGGACGGCCAGGATCTCGTTCTGCGAGGGATCGGCGGCGCGGCTCTCCTCAGCGCTCCCGGCACCTCCGACGGCACCGCTATCGCCACCGCCAAGCTGTTCGCTCGGCTCGGGCGATTGGCCGGTCCGCCCCCCTACGAGGCGACCCTCCAGGGTGCCGAGGTCAACCCGCTCGCGTACTCGCTCAAGCTCGACGATCCGCGTTTCGAGGGTCGCACCGGATCGGTGCGCTGGCAGGCCGAGGTCACCGGAGGCCTACCCGAGAGCGTCCCGGCGAGCTTCGGGACGGCGGTGTTGACCGTCGACCTCGGGGTCGACGCCGCCACCCTCCGAGGAGACGTCGTCGCGGCGGGGGAGGGGGATCCGGTTGCGGGCGCCCAGGTGACGGTGGCGGTGGAGGGACTCGGCCTGGCTTCGGGGCGGGCCGATGGGGAAGGCCGGTTCGAGATCGGTGCCCTCCCGACCGGCATCACCTACACGGTGGTGGCGTCGAAGCCCGGCTTCGAGCGCTCACAGGTGACGGCCGATTCCGGCGAGAGCGGAGATCTCCGAATCGAGATCGAGCGGGTCGCCGTGCCCGAATAGACTCACCCGTCGATGCGACTGGATGGCAAGAGGGTTCTGATCACCGGGGGCGCCCGTGGGATCGGTGCAGCGGTGGCGGCGGAATGCGCCGGAAGGGGCGCGCGGGTGTCGGTGGTGGGCCTCGAACCCGATGAGCTGCGTGCCGTCGCCGAGGGCCTCGGAAGCGGCCATCTCCACCATAGGGCCGATGTCACCGATCGGGAATCGCTGGCTTCCGCGGTGGAGCGGACCGCCACCGAGCTCGGCGGCCTGGACATGGTCTTGGCAAACGCCGGGATAGCTACCTACGGCACCGTCGAGAACGTCGACCCGGCGGCCTTCACCCGGACCCTGGAGATCAACCTCGCCGGGGTCTTCCATACCGCCCAGCTCACCCTTCCTCACCTGCTGGAGAGCCGTGGCTGGCTCGGAGCGGTCGCCTCGATCGCCTCCTACGCCCCTCTGCCCGGCGCCGCCTCCTACAACGCTTCGAAGGCGGGGGTGGAGCTGATGGTTCGGGCGCTGAGGGTGGAGGTGGGCTGGCGGGGGGTAGGAGTCAGCTCGATCCACCCGAGCTGGATCGACACCGACCTGGTGCGGGATTCCCGCGAGGATCTGGAGAGCTTTGCCGAGATGCGCTCAAAGATGCCGTGGCCGCTCCGCGCCACCACGTCGCCGGAGCGCTGCGCGAGGTTGATCGTCGACGGCGCCCTCGCCCGGCGGGACCGGATCTTCATTCCGCCGAGCGCCCGGCTCGTCTACTGGCTGCGAAATGTGGTCGGATCCGGGCTGGGAGAGCGCCTGTTCATGCGCGAGGCGCCGAGCATAGTTCCCCGGATGGACGCGGAGCTGGCGCGACTCGGCCGCTCCTCGAGCGAGCGCACCGCGGCGATCAACCGGCTCTCCGTGCCACCGGCGTCCGAGCGGTCGCCGGATCGCACCAAGTGAGCCTCCCGGTCGGGAGGCATCGCTAAGGTTTCGCGCGCGACGACCGATAGGAGATGGTGTGACCTCCGGCGGGACAAGGGAAGTGGCAGCGAAGTCGATGCGGATGGCCCCCCTCGGGGTGCTCGCGGTCTGCCTCAGCGTGATCGGCGTGATGCTGTTCGTCGACACCGTCCCCGCACC
>JBPCOO010000140.1:0-5441 GCA_051000155.1 Solirubrobacterales bacterium
GATGAGGTCCTTGCCGCCACCGCCGTTGATGCGGTCGTCGCCACCCATGGCGACGATCACGTCGGCGCCGGCGGTCCCGGTGATCGTCTCCCCGGCGTCGGTGCCCACGTGGGTCGCCTCCTTCCCGTCGCAGAGGATCGGATCACCGGTGACCTCGCCGTAGAGTTGCTCTGCCTCACCGGAGAGGTAGGGGCCGTAGAGGCGGTCGTCCTCGAGCACGTACTTGTAGCTGGAGACCGAGAGCAGCGTCTCCCCGGCAACCCAGCCGCCACCGGAGGAGCCGCCGTTCATGTCGCAGTCGATCTGCATCGTCCTCGGGCCCGGCCCGCCCGGATCGTCGTTGGCGAGCAGCGGTGAGGTGCAGCGGAACATCCGCTCGCCGTCGAACTCGAGCGGAGGCTGCACCGCCGGATAGCCGAGCGCGACGTAGGTATTGGAGCGCGGCTGATTGAAGGCGATCCCGCGGGCGCCGACGACCTCCCCGAGGCTCAGGCCGGCACCGTTGGTGGCGACGATCGCCGCGCCGAGGTCGTACTTGAACGGGGCGTCTCGCTTCCACTCCTCGGTGGTTGCCAGCTCAACCGCCGGCCACGCGCCGAACGGAGCCTCACCGTCCTCGTAAGCGGGAACGAAGATCCAGTTCTTGACGAAGCCGCCGCCGAGGTTGTCGTAGACGCAGTGCCCCGCAGTCCAGACGACGCTGCGGTTGTTGGAGCTGACCGAGGTGCCGGAGCAAAGGTAGTCGCCCGGCTCGGATCCGCCCTCGACGGTGAAGAAGATCTTGCCATGGGCGCGGAAGGGGGCGTCGGAGGGGCTGGGAACGAGGTCGCGGGTCGCCGAAGCCTGCGCCCGCTTGCGGGAATCGTCGGCCGCCGCGACCGCGCCCGCTTGCGCCACCGGACCGGCGCCGGGGTCAGTCGCCCCGAGGAAGCTGGACGCGGCGGCCTCTTCGGTGCCAGCGGCAGCGGCCCGCGCCAAGGACTGCCCGGAAGCCGTGGGGATCTCCACCGGCTCGGCCGTACGCATGCGCTGGGGGGTCCAGTAGGCGCGGACGCCCGAGTCGGCGGTCGGCGTTGCCACGGGATCCGCGGCGGACGGAGCCGCCCCGAGAAGGGAGAGTGCGATCGCGGCAAAGGCCGCGTATGCAGCCCGGGTGAGTCGAAGGGAGCGCATCGGTAGGGGAAACACTAGACCGGCGCGTTCGGATCGCCAAATCGCAACCCGCCGTCAGTGCCGACCCCGAGGTCCGGTGGGCCCCGCCTGGTCGGGCACTTCCAGAAGGACTCGATCGACGCGCGCGCGGGCCCCAGATGCAGCAGAACGAGATGGCCCACTTCATGAAGAACTTCTCGCTCACCGGCGCCGCGATCGTCCTCTTCTGGCTCTACAACCAGTCCCAGGATCTGCCGCCGTCGATCACCGAGGCGCTGTTCGGGCGGCTCTAACCCGGGGTGGTGAGGGAGCCCTCGTAGGGCGTGGTCGTCTCGACCTGGAGCCGGCTCTCGTAGTCGGGATGCTCGTACATGAAGGAGATGAACGGGTCGAGGGTGGTCGGCGCGATGTTGACGAGGTCGACCGCCAGCGACATCCCGAGGCGCTTGCCCGGCGGGACGGTGATCACCTCCGAGCCGGTGACCGGATCCTGCAGGTCCATCGGGATCGAGCGCTCGTTGAACTCCCCCGGCCAGTTGGTATGGCTGAAGCGGAAGTACTCGTTGCCGTTGACCCCGTTCTTCAGCGGAGTGTCGATGCCGGTTGCCTCGTCGCGAATGAAGAGCTGCACGCAAACCGTCGCGCCCAGCGGGTTGACGCTGGTCAGCCCGCGCATCTTTCGGGTGTTCAGCTCCAGGACCGCATCGCCGTTGATGACGAAGCCACTGCCCGAGCCGGTGTCGGTCGGGATCGGCTCGGTCACCCACCGCGCCACGTACTTGTGGCCGATGTTGATCCCAGCCACGTCCGTCAGACCTTCCAGCAGGTCGAAGTCGCAGGTGAGCAGGTTCGCCTTCGGTAGTAGCTGGCGACCCTTGTCCTCGCCGGGACCGGCCAGCCCTTCCACCGGCTCGTAGTTGTCGGAGTAGTCCCAGAGGGGAAGCGTGCATCCGGGCGGCTCGCATCCCTGATTGCTCGGCTGACCGGTTGTCAGCAGGTCGGGTGCCCCGGGACTCGAGTTCGTGCTGAGCCCGTTCGAGCACTGCCCGAGGTTGTTGTGGGCCGGGTGGTCCGCGGTCGGTAGCAGCCGCACGTCCCGGTCGCAGGGGGTGTCGGAGAGATAGAGCTCCTGCGCGATCGTCTCCTCGGTCACCTCCGGGGTCGGTTCGGAATCCTGCCCGGCATCGGGGTCGGTGAAGTCGGACTGGATCTCGCGGTAGGTGCGGCTGCCGGTGCTACCGTCGTCGAGCTCGACCGCCACAACTACCCGTTTGAAGTCCTGGGTGCCCGCACAGAGGGTGCTCACGCAACCCGGGTCGTTCCGCCAGACGACGAAGCGGTGGATCGTCCCGGAGACATCCCCGGTCGTGAACGACTCAGGGTTGGGGTTGATCGCTCCCCCGCTGACCGCGCCGCCATCCTCGAGCGCGCCGCCGTTTACGACCAACGGCGCCTCGGAGCCGCCATCGCGCTCGACCGCGAAGCAGCCGTTGAGGGAGACCCCCTGGCCGGTGCAAGCCGTGCTCACCCGCGCGCGTGGATCGTCGGCGTCGGCGCTCGTCCCCGGCGGTCCCGTCATCGCGACCTCCTCGTGGGAGAGCGCGCGGATCGCCTCCATCTCCGCCTGCGCCCGCTCGATCGCGGTCTGGGCCTGCTCGGCCCGGTAGTTGACCTTGCTCGAGGTGATCAGCACCTGCAGAGCGCCGAAGCCCGCCACCAGCAGAACGAAGGCGGCGACCATGATCTCGACCAGGGTGAAGCCTCCCTCTCCCCTGATCGCCATGCGGGCGTGGATCCAGCTCATCCGACCACCGCGTTTCTCAAGGCGACGCCACCCTCGATCGAGACCGTCTCCTCGCCGGAGTCCTGGAACTCGAGCTTGACTTCGATGTAGGTGGGATCGCCGGCCGAGGGGGTGTAGGTGAACACCGGCGCCGGGCTGAGCCCGTCGACGACGAGGGAGGATCCACCGCTCGCCGCGACCCCGGGATCGGTCTCCTCGCGAGTGCAAGCGCCGCTCGAACACTGATAGGTGACGCGACACTCGATCGAGCTACCGGCGCCCGGCGTCCCGCCGCAGCTACTGCTCTTGACCCAGGTCACGAGCGCCAGGCTTGACCCGGTCGCCGAGACCACTCCCGATCCCTGTCGGACCTCGCGGGTGATCCGCTCCACCATCGCTCGCGCCTGCTGCGTCTGTGCCGCCTGCTCGCTTTGGGTCACCTGGCCTCGGGCAGTAGTCTGCAGCAGACCGTAGCCGGCGGTGAGGACGACGAGCCCGAGCACCGCGACCAGCAGCAGCTCCACCAAGGTGAAGCCGGACTCCTCCCCGAGCTTGGTCCTCGCGGCGGCCATTCAGCAGCTCGAGTCCGGGGACGGCCCGGCGGCGGTGTTGCACTCGACGAAGCGATCGACGGTGTAGTGGGGCCCGGCGCCGGGGACCTCAAAGTCCTCGACCCCCTCGGTAGAGGTGAACTCGACGTTGGAGGAGACGTCGAGGCTCTTACCCGCGATTGCGCCGCAGAAGTTGGTCTTGTTGTTGCCGTTGTTGCTGGAGACCTGGACGTCGGTCTTCGGGGCGTAGATCACGAACTCGTTCTGGCACGTTTCGCTGAACTGGAGGTTGCTGTTGAGGTTGATTCCAGTCGCGAGCGTGTCGGAGCCGACGAACAGCATCGCCAGGCTGGTGGCGGCCGAGCCGCTCGAGCCGGTGGAGGTAGTGGTCATCTGCGCGTTGCTCGCCATGGTCAGCTGCTGGGCGCCAGCGCCGTAGCCGCAGCTCTCGGGGGAGTCGAAGAACAGCCGCACGGTGGATCCCGCCGCCACGTAGAGGGTCGAGTTGCTCGACAAGGTCAGCTTGCAGAGGCTGTAGTTGGAGCCGCCGAGGGTCAGCGACGTGTTGCTGTCCAAGGTCAGCTCCCGCTTGCCGAGTTCGGGCCCAGACCCTGTCCACGTCACCTTGTTGTTGCTGCCGCCAATCACGTCGGTGTCGTTCGGGTCGGAGCAGGCCCCGACCCCCTTGACCTTGTCGATGCGGCAGTTGTCGTTGTTGGTCGCCACGTCCCCCTGCTGGACCCCGGGCAGCGAGAGCGCGGCGTTGGTCGAGGGATAGGAGCTCTCCGAGCAGTCCCCGCCTCCGTGGTTCGATCCGTTGCCGATGGTGAACGTCCCGTTGAGCCCGGCCGATGCCGAGCCACAAAGCTGCGAGTTGACGCCGACGCTGATGTTGCCGTTGCTGGCGACGCCGGCGAGCGAGAGCACGTTCACCCCCAGGTTGAGAGAGTCGATGCCCATCAACGAGGCGTTGGCGAAGACGCCAGTGCCGCCGGAGTTGATCGCGTTCACCAGCACGCGGCGGTCCGCGTCCTGCGAGCTTCCGGTTGCGGCGATCTCGAACGTCTTTCTGTCGGCGCTCGGGCGGGTGCGGTAGGAGTAGCCGGCGCCGTTGACCGAGCCGGTGACCGGAGCGCACCAGCCGTCGGCTTCAACGCCTCCCTGGTAGAGGATCCCACCCGCCCCCTCGTACATGCAGGCGCTGCTGGAGGGGTCGGCGCCGGCGATCAGGTTCTGGCGCACGAGCGCGGCGCTGACACCCGCGTCCGCAGCCGCCAGCGCCGCCTTGCTGTCGCTCTCGCGGTTGGTCCCCGCCAGCGAGCCCATCGCCGCCATCGCCGCGGCGGTCGCCAGGGCGAGGCTGCCGAGCATCACGGCAAGCACCGTGGGTAGGGCGAAGCCGGCCTCGCCGGAAAGCGCCGGCCAAGTCCGCGAGATGATTCTGTTTTTCAACGAGATCCCTCTCATCATCTGACTCCCTGGTCGGAGCGCGTCGGGGGTCGGAAGGATCGTCTTCCCTTCCACGTAGTCCATCGGCCGACGCTCGACTGGCTTGAGCGGACTCATCCGATCGGCGGAATAAAGGGGTACATCCGTCCAACTGCGCCTGCTTTTGGCATGGTCTGTGCGGATTCCGCGATCCCCCGTTCTTGCGCCTTCCACAGCGTTTCGGTTAGGTTCTACAACGCAGCGGATCTCAACCGAATAGGAGGCACCATGGCGGAGGATCGAGAGGGCGAGATCGACGTCCTGATGGAGACCGAGCGGACCTTTCCACCGCCCGAGGAGTTCGCTGAGCAGGCGAATGCCTCCGATCCCGAGATCTACGAGCGCGCGGCCTCGGATCGCGAAGGCTGGTGGGCATCGTGGGCGGAGAAGCTCGATTGGACCCGTCCCTGGGACGAGGTGTGTGACTGGTCGGAGCCGCCGTTTGCGAAGTGGTTCGTGGGCGGCAA
>JBPCOO010000302.1:0-3755 GCA_051000155.1 Solirubrobacterales bacterium
TGCTCTGGTACGTGCTCGTCCGCTTCGAGCTGATGGCCAAGTCCACCTCCGGACAGCTCGGTCGCCTCCGCCGCGCGATCGATGATGCGCCGGCGCCCCCGTCCACCGGCACCGCCGCCCGGATCGCCCCGGCTCCGGCGCCGCGCTGAGGGAGCCCAAGCAGGATGCCCGCCCTTCCCCTCGACGACGCCGGCACCTACGTCGCCGCCGCCTACACGGTCTTCCTCGTGCTGCTGGCCATCTACGTCGGGATCATGGCCGCCAAGCTTGGTCGGATCTCACGCGAGATCGGCGAGCTGGCCGACCTCGTCGAGCGGCGCAACGCCGCCGAACCGTCACCGGGTTCGCCCGACGCCGCCGCCCGGAGTGACGCCGACTCCGAGCGAACGACCCCGATCGCGAGCCCCTCCCACGGGCTCCCCTCCGAGCCCGCGTCCGGGCGGCAGCCATCGACGGCTCCGATCCAGGAGGAGCGCTGGTGAGCGAGCTGTTTGCCCTCGGCGTCTCCCACAAGACCGCGCCCCTGGAGATGCGCGAGCGGCTGGCCCTGACCGAGGGCAAGGCCGCCGGCGTGCTCGGGGAGTTGGCCGGCTCGGGCCCGATCACCGAGGCCGCGGCGATCTCCACCTGCAACCGGACCGAGCTGTATCTGGTCGTCTCCGACCCGGTCGCGGCCGAGAGCGCGGCGCTCTCGACGCTTGCGCGGGAGGCGGGGATCCGACCGACCGAGCTGATCGAGAGCCTCTACTCGCGCCGCGGGACCGAGGCCGCCAACCACCTGTTCGACGTCGCCGCCGGGCTCGACTCGATGATCCTGGGCGAGGCCGAGATCCAGGGCCAGGTCAAGCGTGCCTACGAGCTGGCTCTGGTGGAAGGGGCCACCGGCCCGATCCTCAACCGACTCTTTCGCGGCGCGCTCGCCGCCGGCAAGCGGGTGCGGAGCGAGACCCGGATCGGTGAGGGCGGGATCTCGGTTCCCTCCGCCGCCGTCCATCTCGCCACCGGTCACCTCGGGGATCTCTCCTCGCGCAAGGTCCTCTTGATCGGGGCGGGCGAGACCGCCGAGCTGACCGCGCGGGCGCTCGCGGCTCGCGGCGCCGAGGCGGTGTTCGTCGCCAACCGCCGCTACGACCGGGCGATCGGGCTCGCCTCGCGCTTCGGCGGCAGCGCGATCCGCCTCGACGACCTCCCGGCCGAGCTTGCCAAGGCCGACATCGTTGTCTCCTCCACCAACTCGCCCCACCACATCGTCGAACGGGAGGAGCTGGGGTTGGTGGTCGCCGAGCGCGAGGGTCGCCCGTTGCTCCTGATCGACCTCGCCGTGCCCCGGGACATCGACCCGGACTGCCGTGAGGTCGGCGGCGTCAGTCTCTACGACGTCGACGACGTCCAGACCGTGGCCGACCGCAACGCCTCCGGGCGCGAGGCCGAGGCCAAGCGCGCCCGCACGATCGTCTCCTCCGAGTTGGTCCGCTTCACCCGCTGGCTCGAGTCGCTCGAGGTGGTGCCGACGATCGCCGCCATGCGCGGGCGGGCGACGGAGGTGGTCGAGCGGGTGATCGCCGAGAACGAGGGCCGCTGGGACGAGCTGAGCGCTGCCGACCGCGAACGCATGGGGAAGATGGCAGAGACGATCGCCACCCGCATCCTCCACGAGCCGACCCTCCAGCTCAAGCGTGCGGCCGAGCGCGAGGATGCCTACCTCCAGATCGCCGTCCTCCGTCAGCTCTTCGGCCTCGATGCGACCAGCGAGCCCGAGGGCGCCGGAGCCGAGGTGACGCCGATCCGCCGCGCTCGGGG
Organism: Solirubrobacterales bacterium; assembly: GCA_051000155.1. Taxonomy (GTDB): domain Bacteria; phylum Actinomycetota; class Thermoleophilia; order Solirubrobacterales; family 70-9; genus CAXMST01. The sequence continues at coordinate 1,801 of JBPCOO010000302.1, forward strand.
CGTCGGGCGACGGCACCCCGACGGCGGTCGCTAGGCCCGGCCGCGGCCGAGGCAGTCCGAGCCAGGTGAGCGAGAAGCTACGCATCGGCACCCGCGGCAGCGCCCTGGCGCTGGCCCAGGCGGGCACCGTCGCCGATGCGATCGGCGACGCCGAGCTGGTCGTGATCAAGACCTCCGGCGACGAGGGCCAGCCCGGCCACCACACCGATGACAAGGGCCGGTTCGTCAGGGAGATCGAACGGGCGCTGGCCGAGGGCGAGGTCGAACTCGCCGTCCACAGCGCCAAGGACCTACCGATCGACTTGCCCGAGGGCCTGGTGTTGGTCGGGGTGCCACCACGGGAGATCCCGGCCGATGCCTGGATCGGCGAGGCGCGCTCGATCGAGGAGGTGCCCGAAGGCGCGAGAGTGGGAACGGGCTCGCTCCGTCGCCAATCCCAACTCCTCGCCGCTCGCCCCGACCTCGAGGTGGTGCCGATTCGAGGCAACGTCGACACTCGCCTGCGCAAGCTCCGCGAGGGCGAGCTCGACGCGATCGTCCTCGCCGCGGCGGGCCTGCGGCGGCTGGGTCGCGAGGAGGAGATCTCGTTCATGCCGGGTCCGAGCCTGCTTACACCTGCCGCCGGGCAAGGCGCGCTCGCGCTGGAGGCACGCTCGGGCGACGAGCGCGCGGCGACCGCCGCCGCCGGCGTCACCAACCCCCGCGCCCTGATCGAGTTGACCGCCGAGCGCGCCGTCATCCGTGGCCTCGAAGCCGACTGCGACACCCCCGTCGGCGTCAGTTCCTTGCGCGAGGGGGACGAGATGCGCCTGGTCGGCTACGTCGGCGCTCCCGACGGCAGCGAGTGGGCGCGGGAGTCCGTCCTCGGCGACCCGGCCCAGCCGGTGGCGCTGGCTGAGGCGCTGCTGGGGCGGCTATTGGCGGCCGGGGCGATGGCGATCCTCGGACGGGAGAGGCCTGGGGGAGCGGCGCCGGAGAACGGCTCGGTAGAGCGGGATCCGTAGTCCACTTGCGGTCAAGCCTCCGATCGACGTGATCGCGTCCGACGCCGGCGACAGCTCGACCGGTAAACCGATCGTGGCGCATCTGATGCGCTGGTAGCTTACACTATGCATCATGCCGAGAACCACGATCGATCTCGACGCGACGATTCTGGCCCAGTTGCGCGAACGCGCATCTCGTGAGGGCAAGAGCATGGGGGCCGTGGGGTCTGAGCTGTTGGCGCGAGCTCTGGACGACAGCGGGATGGAGGAGGGCGAGCCGTTCGAGTGGCCGAGCTTCGACCTCGGCAAGCCGCTGGTCGATCTCGAGGACGCTGAGGCGGTTCGCCGGGCTCTCGACCAAGGCTCCCTGTGAGCGCCACCGTCGACGCCAACGTCCTGCTCTACTCGGTCAATCGAGACGCCGAAGAGTTCGCGGTGGCCCGGAAGCTACTTGACGACCTCGGTAGTGGCCCCGACATCGTCTACCTGTTCTGGCCAACGCTGATGGGCTTTCTCAGGATCTCGACTCATCCGGGGATCTTGCCGAACCCACTGGCGCCCTCAGCGGCCGAGGACCTGGTCGGACGGCTCTGCGCCCGGGCGCACGTCCGAACTCCGGGGGAGACGACGGCCTTCTGGGATCTCTACCGCGCGACCGGCGGCGGGCCCCGGGGCAACGATGTCCCCGACGCTCACCTGGCGACCCTGATGCGCGCGCACGGAGTCTCGGTCATCTACAGCCGAGATCGCGACTTCAAGCGCTACGAGGGGATCGAGGTGCGCGACCCGTTCGGCTAGCGAGCCGGATCTCGTCCGGCATCGGCAAGTGGTAGGCAAGTGGTACTCTCCTACCAGTGAAGACGACGATCGACAAGGCAGGGCGGATCGTGGTGCCGAAGGCACTGCGGGAGGCCGTGGGCCTGACGCCGGGAACGACCGTGGACATCTCCGAGTACGGGGACGGTCTCCACC
>JBPCOO010000365.1:0-5446 GCA_051000155.1 Solirubrobacterales bacterium
GCGGGGATCGGCGCTCTCGCACAGGAGCAGGCCGACGTCGGTCCGGCCCTCGCCCTTGAGCCCAGCGGATGCGGTTCCGGCGCGAAAGCCCGGCGCGAGCCTACTTGCGGGGTGCTCGACCACCCCGACGGGCGGCGTCACCCAGTGCGAGCGGAAGAAGGGATCGGCGGCGGTCGGCGCGGTCATCCGAGGCCCTCACCCTCGCGGAGTCCCAACATCAGGTTGAGGTTCTGGACCGCCTGCCCGGCGGCGCCCTTCCAGAGGTTGTCGATCGCGCCGAAGGCGAGCAGGCGGTCGCCACGGGCCGCTTGGACGGGGATCCGGCAGGCGTTGGTGTCACGGACGTCGCGGACCCCGGGCGGATCGGGCGCCAGCTCGATGAAGGGCTCGTTGCCGTAGCGGGATGCGTACAAATCGTCCAACTCGGCCTGTTCGAGCGGTCGGGTGGTGCGGACGTAGCAGCTAACCAGCTCGCCCTGGTCGAGCGGGAGCAGGTGAGGGACGAAGGTCAGCTCCTGCGCGGACCCCGAGAGCTCCCCCAGCTCCTGGGCGATCTCCGGTTCATGGCGGTGGCCTTTGGTGCCATAGGGCGAGGCGTTCTCGGTCTGGGCGACGAAGCCGAAGGAGTCGCCCTTGCCCCGACCGGCGCCGGAGACGCCCGATTTGGCATCGATCACCAGGTCGTCGATCAGGCCCGCTTCGGCGAGCGGAGCCAGGGTGAGGATGGCCGCCGTCGGGTAGCAACCCGGGTTGGCGACCAACGAGGCCTCGGAGACCCGGGCGCGGTAGAGCTCGGTCAGCCCGTAGACGGCATCGGCGATCAGCTCCCGGGCGGGGTGGCTGCCGTACCAGCGCTCGTAGGTATCGAGATCACGAATGCGGAAATCAGCGGAGAGGTCGACCACCCGCAGGCCGCGCTCCAAAAGTCCCGCGACCACCGGCGCGGCCGCCCCGTGGGGATAGGCGACGATGGCGACGTCACAGTCGGTCGCGGCCGAGTCGAGATCCAGCTCGCCCAGGGTCAGGGGAACCCGGTAGCGCGGGTAGAGCCGGTCCAGGCGGACGCCGACGTCGGAGCGGGAGGTCACATGGACCAGCTCCAGCGAGGGATGCCGCCAGACGATCTGAGCGGCGAGCGCGCCGGCGAATCCCGACGCCCCTGCTACCAGCACTCTGGCGGCAGGGTCAACGGATCCCGGCTGGAGCGCGGCCTCCCCGCCCGGTGTCTGGGGATCCTCAGCCACGCAGCTGCCCCCCGATCTGCGCCAGGGCGGCGACGATCCGCTCCCGTCGCTCGGCGACCTCGGCGTCGGTGAGAGTCCTGTCGGCGGCACGGAAGGTGAGTCGAATCGCGAGGCTCTTTTGATCGGCGCCGAGTTGATCGCCCCCGTAGACGTCGAATATCTCGGCGCTCCGCAGCAGACGTCCACCCGCCTTCCTCACCACCTCCACCACCCGCCCCGCGGGGAGCTCGGACTCGACGGCGACGGCGATGTCCTCGCGGACCGCCGGATAGGTGGTGACGTCCTCGTAGATCCGCTCGCCGGCGACCGCGCGCTCGAGGGCTCCGGCATCCAGTTCGAAGCCGACCATCCCCGCCGGGGCGCGCTCAGGGCCAAGCCTGGGGTGGATCTCCCCGACCCAGCCGGCGCTCTCGCCGGAGATGAGGATGCGGGCGGAGCGGCCGGGGTGCAGGAATGGCTCGCTCAACGGTTCGAACCGGACCTCGGCCCCGACAACCCCGCACAGCAGCTCCACCAGCCCCTTGGCGTCGTAGAAGTCGGCAGGTCCACCGGCCGAACGCCAGCTCGGCGCGCCGGCGGGGCCGCAGAGGAGCGCCGCGATCCGGTGGGACTCCCGTGCCGGGGTGGGACGATCCCCGGCGAAGTGGCCGTCGAGAACGCCGCGCGATCCGGCGGCGCCTTCCCCACCCTCCGCCCGGAACACCCGACCGGACTCGAACAGCGCCACCCGACCGGCGCCGCGGGCGAGATTGTGGGAGGCGGCGCGGAGTAGCCCACCCAGCAAGGTGGTCCGCATCACCGACTGCTCGATCGAGAGCGGGTTGTGGACGGCGATCGGGCGGGCAGCCCATCCCTCCGGGCGCAGATCTTCAGCCTCGGCCGGATCGACGAAGTGCCAACCGATCGTCTCGCTCAATCCGGCGTCGGCGAGCGCGTCCTCGACCCGGCGAAGGAGACGCTGGTGGGGGGCGAGCCGGCCTCTCCCCCGCCCGCGCTCGGGAAGGGTCGCCGGGAGGTGCTCGTCGATCCCGTGGATCCGGGCGACCTCCTCGATCAAATCGACCTCGCGGGTGACATCGAGGCGGCGGTCCGCCGGGACCGAGACCTCCAGCACCTCATCGTCGCCGGAGACCTCGAAGCCCAGCCGGCGGAGGTAGTCGGCGGCAAGCGCTGCATCGAGGTCCATCCCGAGTAGCTCGTGGGTCCGCTCCATCCGTAACTCCAGCTTGAGCGGCGCGAAAATGGGCGCCCCCGCGTCGACGTCGATCGTCCCGGGGACGAGCTTCGCCCCGCAGAGGTCGACCAGGAGGCTCGAGGCGACCCGCTGGGCCCGGATCGCGATCTCGGGATGGAGCTGCTTTTCGAACCGACTCGACGCCTCCGAGCGGAGCGCCAGCTTGCCCGAGGTGGCGAGGATGTTGGGACCGTTCCAGGTCGCCGCCTCCAGCAGCACCCGGGTCGTCTCCGGGGAGACCTCGGAGACCTCACCGCCCATCACCCCGCCGATGCCCGAGGGTCCCTCGCGGTCGCAGACCAGCACCGTCTCGGTGTCGAAGGTGCGCTCGACCCCGTCGAGGGTCCTCATCCTCTCCCCTTCCCTGGCCCTGCGGACGATCAGCTCGCCGCCGGGAAGCTTGTCGAGGTCATAGGCGTGCAGCGGTTGTCCGACCAAGAGCATGACGTAGTTGCTGATGTCGACGACGTTGTTGATCGGGCGCTGCCCGGCGGCAACCAAGCGCTGCTTCAGCCACAGCGGCGAGGGGCCAATGGTGACGTCAGTGAAGGCGCGGGCGGTGAACCGTGGGCAGAGCTCGGGGTCGAGCACCTGCACCGAGGCCAACTCGTCGACGCTCCCCTCTCCGTTCGCTTCGGCATCGGTCGTCCACGGCGGCTCGGCCAGCTCCCGCCCGGTGACGGCGGCAACCTCCCGGGCCACCCCGAAGACGCTGAGGCAGTCGGGGCGGTTGGGGGTGATCTCCAGCTCCAGCACCGGATCTGAGATCGGGACCAGCTCGCCCAGCGCGGTTCCCGGGTCGAGGTCGGTCTCCAGCACGGCGATCCCCTCGGCGTCGGCGCCAAGCTCCATCTCGGTCTCCGAGAGGATCATGCCCTCGGAGGCGATCCCGCGGAGCTTCGCCCTGCCGAGCTTCTGGCCGCCGGGCATGATTGCGCCCGGCAGCGCCACCGCGACCCGCTGGGAGGCGGCGACGTTGGGGGCGCCGCAGACGATCGTCTTCGGCTCGTTGGTGCCGACGGAGACCTCGCAGACGCGGAGGCGGTCGGCGTCGGGGTGAGGCTCGACCGAGACGACCTCGCCGATGACGAAACCCCGGGCGTCGGGCGCCCCGACCGCGCCGATCCGCTCGACCTCGGTCCCGGTCATCGACAGGCGCTCGGCCAGCGCCGCGGGGTCGATCCCCGGATCAACGTAGCTATGGAGCCAACTCCAGGGCAGCCGCATCAGAACTGCTCCAGGAAGCGTTGATCATTGTCGTAGAACAGGCGCAGGTCGGGGACGCCGTGCTTGAGCATCGCGATCCGCTCGATCCCGATGCCGAAGGCGAAGCCCTGGACGGTGGCCGGGTCATAGCCCGCGTGGGAGACGAAGCCGAAGACGTTGGGGTCGATCATGCCCGCGCCGAGGATCTCGAGCCAGCCGATCCCCTTGCAGAGGTGGCAGCGCGAGCCTCCCACCTCGCCCGCGCCCGAGCAGTTGAAGCAGGAGACGTCCACCTCGACGCTCGGCTCGGTGAAGGGGAAGAAATGGGGGCGGATCCGCACCTCGCGCTCGTCTCCAAAGATTGCGCGGGCAAGCTCCAGCAGCGTCCCGTGGAGGTCGGCGAGGCTGATCCCCGGAGCTACGGCGAGCCCCTCGATCTGGTGGAACATCGGGGTGTGGGTGGCGTCGGAGTCGCGGCGGTAGACGACGCCCGGGACGACGATGAAAAGCGGCGGCGGATGCGCCTCCATGCCGCGGATCTGCATCGGCGAGGTGTGGGTCCGCAGGAGCACGTCGCGCGGTCCCGGCGGCAGCTCGAGCGGCTGGCCCGTCTCCCCGTAGAGCGGTGCGCCGTCGGCGAGGCTGGCGGGGTCAACGTAGAAAGTGTCCTGGAGCATCCGCGCGGGATGGCCGGGTGGGTGGTTGAGCGCGGTGAAGTTGTAGTAGTCGTGCTCGATTTCGGGGCCCTCCATCACCTGGTAGCCGAGTCCGACGAAGACGTCCTCGACCTCGCGGCGGGTCCGGGTGAGCAGATGGAGGTGGCCGGCGGGGACCGGAGGGGTGCCGGGGAGGGAGATGTCGATCGCATCCGACGCCAGCCGGGACTCCAGTTCGAAGCCCTCGAGTGCGGCCTTGCGGTCGGCCAGCAGCGTCTCGAGCGCGCCGCGCGCCTGGTTGCCGGTCTTGCCGACGGGGCCGCGCTCGGTCGCCGGGAGCTCGCCGATGCTCCGCAGGATCCCGGTCAGCTCGGCCTTGCGCCCGAGGTAGCGGACCCGCAACTCCTCCAGGGCGGCGGCATCGGTTGCCCCTTCGATCGCGGCGGCGGCCTCGGTGCGCAGTTGTTCGATCCGTTCGAGCATTGGTCTATTCCTCTGATCCAGCCCCGCTGTCGCCGGCCAGCGACGATAGCCGGTGCAAACAGATCGCCGCCGCCGCGACGTTGAGCGATTCCGCGCCCGCCTGCAGGGGAATCGTCACCGTCGCCTCGCAGCCGACGGCAACCTCGGAGCTCAATCCCTCCCGCTCGGCACCGAGGCACAGGCTCCGGGGTCGGATCGCGGCCAGGGTCTGATCCAGGTCACCTCCCGAATGGGCGTCGATCCCTACCCGCGGGGTGGGAGCACGCTCGGGGTCGACCGAGCCCGGCGGGCGCGCGAAGACCGCTCCCATGCTCGCGCGAACCGCCTTCGGCCCCCAGGGGTCAGCCGTTCCCGCGCCGACCAGCACCTGCGCCCCCGCCAGCGCCGCGGCGCTGCGGATGATCGTGCCGACGTTGCCGGGATCGGCGACGCCGTCGAGAAAGACGCAGAGCCCGGATTCCACCTCCACCTCGGGGATCCGCCAGAGCGCGATCACCCGGGTCCCTGAGCCGAGGGTCGAGGTGTAGTCGAGCAGCGGCGCCTCGACCGCGCTCACCTCCAGCGAGCCGGCGCCCGTCCGGTGGGGCACCTCAGACACCGCCTCGGTGCCTGAGGTCGCCCAC
>JBPCOO010000375.1:0-4523 GCA_051000155.1 Solirubrobacterales bacterium
CCCGAGCTGGTCCGCGAGCACGCCGATCGGCTCCACTTCACCACCTCAATGCAGGACGTGCTCCAGAACGCCCGCTTGCTGTTCTGCTGCGTCGACACCCCGCCCACCTATTCGGGCGACGCCGACCTCTCGCGGGTGATGGCGGTCGTCGACGAGTTCGACGGGGACTCCGAGCACGCCTTGGTGATGAAGAGCACCGTCCCCGCCGGCACCGGCCTCTCGATCCGGCGGGCTTTGCCATCGCTCTCCTACGTCTCCTGCCCCGAGTTCCTCAAAGAGGGCACCGCGGTCGCCGACTTCCTCAACCCCGATCGGGTCGTGATTGGCTCCGACCCCGGCGACGAATGGGTCCGCGACGCGGTCGCCGACGCCTACCGCCCGCTCGGTGGAGAGCTGGTCCTCACCGACGTCGCCAGCGCCGAGATGATCAAGCTCGCCTCCAACGCCTTCCTCGCGACCAAGATCAGCTTCATCAATGAGATCGCCAACGTCTGCGAGGAGGTCGGCGCCGACGTCACCGAAGTCGCCAACGGCATGGGCCTCGACCAGCGCATCGGCAAGAGCTTCCTCCGCGCGGGCATTGGCTACGGCGGCTCCTGCTTCCTTGGCTCGGAGACGGTGATGGTGCGGCGTGGGGGGCAGATTAGCCTCCGCAGGCTCGACGACCTCTTCGGTGTGGTGGCGATCGAGTCCAGGGCGGAGCTGGACGCCGAGGCGATCGAGCCGCGCGAGCTGGAGGTGCTCTCCGAGGATCTCGCAGGCGGACCCGGGTTTCGAGACGTCGCGGTGCTCACCTCGCGGCCCTACGAGGGTGAGCTGGTCCGCGTCCGGACCAAGATGGGCCGCAGGGTCGCGGTCACCTCCGACCACCCCTTCGTCGTCATCGACCCCGACACGGGAGAGCGCTCGGAAAAGCTCGCCTCCGAGCTGGAGGAAACCGACTGGCTGCCGTTGTCGGCCGGCGAGCCTGCGACGCAGACATCCTCGGTGGCCTTCAGCGCAGTCGGCGGAGCGATGGCCGCCGGCCTCGAAGGCTCTGAGATGATCGTGCGGCTCGCCGAGAGCGGTCGTCGTGTCTTCGCCGGCATCGGAGTCGATCAGCGTCGCGCCGCGCTGGGGGAACACCCCCGGGGGTTCGCGGCGCGCACCGGCGACGTCAAACGCACCGGTTCCCTACGGCTCGACGAAGCGATTGACCTGCGGCTGCCCCTGGACGGCTCGGCGGTCGGCACTGCCCGCAATGGGACCTACGTCCCGTTCGATCTCGAGCTGGACGAGGACTTCTGGAGGGTCGTCGGGCTTTATCTGGCCGAAGGACACTGTTCGATCGACGGGCCCCACGACCGCCATCGTCTGCAGTGGTCCTTCCACCCGAGCAAGGAAAACCACCTGGTCGACTTCGTCGCCGGCTTCTGGCATCGGCATGGGGTCAAGGCGACGGTCCGGCAAGGCGCGACCAGCAGATATGTCCAGGTCTCCTCGAAGATTCTCGCCCGGTGGTGGCTCGATCGTCTCCGGGTCGGAACGGGCGCCTACGACCATCGCATCCCCGATCTCGCCTGGAGTCAGCCGGCAGAGCACCGGCGCGCGCTCCTCGCCGGCCTCTGGGAGGGCGACGGGTCGTTCTCGCTGGTGAACGGTGGCCCCAGCGTGATCCTGGAGTACGGCACCGTCAGCGCGGAGTTGGCCGACGGCATCCAGAGGCTGCTGATGGCGGACGATCTGATCGCCTCGCAGCGGATCGGTCGCACCGCGAAATCGACGGTGGACACCTACTGGCTCCGCCTCTCGGGGGCGGATCAGGTCGAGCAGGCGATCTCTCTGGTGCCCGAGGCGCGCCGGGCCGAGGTGCGGACAGCACTCGCCGCGCAGAGCAAGCGGATCGCGCCCACCGGCTACCGACGTCTCGAGGACGGGACGGTGGCGGTCCGCGTGGTCGAAGTCGCTTCCGAGCCCTTTGACGGGCGCGTCTACTCGCTCGAGGTCCCCGGCTCCCATACCGTCGCCGTTACAGCCGGGTTGCTCTGCCACAACTGCTTTCCCAAAGACGTCACCGCGCTCAAGCAGCTCGCCGGCAATTCGGGCTACCACTTCCAGTTGCTGAACGCGGTGGTCGAGGTCAACGAGCTGCAGAAGCGGAGGGTGCTCGGCAAGCTGACCAAGCACCTCGAATCGCTGGTCGGCAAGCGGGTCGCCTTGCTCGGCCTCGCCTTCAAGCCCGACACAGATGACATGCGCGAGGCCTCCAGCCTCGTCCTCGCCGCCCGTCTCCAGGGCGAAGGGGCGGAGGTGGTCGCCTACGACCCGGTCGCAATCGCCGCCGCCGCGGATCTATTGCCCTCGGTCGAGATGGCGGCTTCGGCCGAGCAGGCGCTCGAAGGGGCCGACGCCGTCGTCCTGGTGACCGAGTGGGATCAGTTCGAGCAACTCGACTGGGCCGCGGCCGGCGAGGGGATGTCCAAGAAGCTGATCATCGACGGCCGCAACTACCTCGATCCGGCGGCGATGGAGCAGGCCGGATTCACCTATGAGGGCATCGGTCGCTCCTCGTCCTGACCCGAGGCAGCTCGCCGTGATCCGCGCCGGCGAGGAGGACGGGTCCGGCTCCGGCAGGACCACCGCCGGGCGCGAACTGGTAACCACCCCCTTCGCCCCGATTCGAAAGTGAGAACAACTTGCAGGCGCTGATCCTCGTCGGAGGCCATGGAACCCGGCTTCGCCCGATTACCTGGACGATTCCCAAGCCCGTGATCCCGCTGGTGGACCGCCCCTTCATCCGCTACCTGGTCGACTGGCTCGCGCGCCACGAGGTCGACGAGGTGGTGATGGCCTGCGGCTTCCTCCCCGACGCGCTCCAGGAGGCCCTCGGCGATGAGATCCCCAACGGGCCGTCGATTCGCTACGTCGAGGAGCCGGAGCCGCGTGGGACCGGCGGCGGGGTCAAGTTCGCGGAGGACCTGCTCGAGGACACCTTCTTTTGCCTCAACGGCGACGTCCTCGCCGACCTCGACCTGTCCAAGCTCCGCCGCCGGCACGAGCAGAGTGGCGCCCGCGCGACCCTCGGGCTCTATCCGGTCGACGATCCGAGCGCCTTCGGACTCGTTCGGCGCTCCGATGACGGCCGAATCACCGAGTTCCTGGAGAAGCCCGACCCCACCGAGATCGACACCGATGAGATCTCCGCGGGCTGCTACATCCTCAACAAGGAGGTACTGGAGCTGATGCCGGGCGGCCAGGAGGTTTCGATCGAGCGGGAGCTCTGGCCGGAGCTGGTGGGCGAGGGCCTCTACGCCGAGCGCCTCGAGGGCTACTGGATCGACATTGGAACCCCGGAGGGCTACCACCGGGCCTTCCGCGCGATCTTGGACCGCGAGGTCGAGACCGATCCCGGCGCCCGGATCGACGGCGACGGCATCTATATCGACGCCGACGCCGACGTCGGCGCCGAGGTCGACGTCCGCGGCCCCGTCTGGGTTCAGCCCGGCGCCAAGCTGGAGCCGGGCGCGAGCATCGGCCCGCACTCCGTGATCGGCACCGATTGCACGGTGGAGGGGGGCGCGACCGTCTCGGGCTCCGCCCTCCACGACGGCTGTCGAATCGGCGAGGGCGCGATCGTCGCCGACTCGATCCTCTCGGCCCGAACCACCGTCGAGAGTGGCGCCAACGTCCCCGAGGGCTGCGTCAGCGGGGAGGGATCGACGATTTCCTCGGGCGCATCGCTCGGCCCCGGAGCAAAGATCCAACCCGAGGAGACCGCATGAGGGACCTGCAGGAACGCATCGGGGAGATCGACTCCGACGATCAGTACGGGGCGACGATGGCTCTCCCCGACCACCTCCGCGACGCGCTCTGGCGCTTCGACTCGGCCCGGTTGGAGGAGATCCCCTCGACCGGACTGGTCGTCTGCGGGATGGGTGGGTCGGCCATCGGAGGGGATCTCGCCGCCGCCGCCTTCGGCTCGCGGCTGGCGATGCCGATCGATGTCGTCCGCGGCTACGGCGTCCCCTCGTGGACCCCAACCGACCGCGTCATCTTCTGCTCCAGCTACTCCGGCAACACCGAGGAGACGATCGCCTGCTACGCCGCCGCTGAGGCGATCGGCGCCAAGCGGGTGGTCGCCACCACCGGCGGGTCGATCGGTGAGGCCGCCCGCAAGGACGGGGTCCCGGTGATCGGGATGCCGGCCGGCCTTCAGCCCCGCGCGGCGGTCGGCTACACCTTCGCCCTCGCGGCCGAGGTCGCCGCTCTGGTCGGCGTCGCCGACGGGATCAAGACCGAGATAGACACCGCCGCCGCCCACCTCGAGCAGGCGAAGCCGGCGCTGCTACAGAAGGCAAGCGAGCTGGCCGAGGCGATCTACGGCTCAGCCCCACTCCTCTACGGCTGCGGGCTCACCGCTCCGGTCGCCTACCGCTGGAAGTGCCAGATCAACGAGAACGCCAAGTTGCCGGCCTTCTCCCACACCCTGCCGGAGATGGATCACAACGAGATCGTCGGCTGGGAGGGCGGGGACGAGGGCGCCT
>JBPCOO010000026.1:0-13891 GCA_051000155.1 Solirubrobacterales bacterium
CTGGGCCTGAATCCGATCGAGAACCTCTCGAGCTTTGGCACCGACCGTCGCGGGCGGATCTACGTGACCTCGCTCGGCGGCTCCGTCTTCCGGCTGCAGCCAAAGGGCTAGGCAGGCGCGCGGCTCACAGCGCCGCTTCACCTTCTCGCAGCTCTTGGAGATCTTGTCGTCTGGCGGTTCGGATCCGGTCCTTTACTGAAGAGGCGAATGACCGACCTCCTTAGACTTCCGAGGATGAGTCGCAGGATCACTTTCGGAGCCAGGTTGCTGGGACTGATCGCGGCGGCGGGCCTCTCAGTTGGTGCCGCCGGCGCTGCGGCTGCGACCCCACCAACCGGTGATGGCAACGGTGGGGTCGAGCTACGCAGCATCGGCTCCTTCGACCAGCCCACCTTCCTCACCTCCGCACCCGGGCGGGCCAACCGCAAGCTGTTGTTCGTGGTCGAGAAAGCCGGAACGGTGCGGGTGGTGCGCAAGGGCAAGGCGTTGAAGCGCCCGTTCCTCGACATCAGCGGGCGAGTCAGCCCAGATGGCGAGCAGGGCCTTCTGTCGATCGCCTTCCACCCACGCTACGCGAAGAACCGTCGCTTCTACGCCTACTTCACCGACACCAACGGCGACGTCCGCGTCTCCGCCTTCCGGCGCTCGCGCAAGCGCAGGACGGTCGCCTCCCCGCGCGGCGGGACGGTGCTCACGGTCGCCCAGCCGTTCGCCAACCACAACGGGGGCACCGCCGCCTTCGGGCCCGACAACAAGCTGTACGTAGCCCTCGGAGACGGCGGCGCGGCCTGCGACCCCACCGATCAGGCGCTGGATCCCAGCTCGCTCCTCGGAAAGCTGTTGCGGATCCAGCCGAAGGGCCGATCCGGCTACAAGGTCCCGGCTGATAATCCGTTGGTGGGCCAGCGGGGCCGCGATGAGATCTACGCCACCGGGCTCCGCAATCCCTACCGCTTCTCCTTCGACCACCGGACCGACTCGATCACGATCGGCGACGTCGGTCAAAACGCCTGGGAGGAGATCGATATCGCCACGCTCGCCGAGGCGCGTGGGGCCAACTTCGGGTGGAAGGTCTGGGAGGGCAACAACCGCGCCGGCTGCAGCGAGACCGCCTTCGGAGCCGACGAGTCCGAGGTGAGCTTTCCCGTCCACGAGTATCCCCACTCGGGAGCCGGGCACACCGGCTGCTCGGTGACCGGCGGGGTGGTGGTCCGCGACAAGCGGCTGAAGAGCCTCTACGGTCGCTACATCTACTCCGACTTCTGCAACGGAGATCTGCGCTCGCTGCTACCGCCCGCAGAGGGCGGAGGCGATGAGAAGTCGGTTGGGCTCGAGTTGAGCCAGCCCGCGGCCTTCGGGGTCGGGCAAGGCGATCGCGTCTACGTCGTCTCGCTCTCCGGCGACATCTCGGTGCTACGCCCCGAACGCGGCAGGGGCGCCGCCGCCGGGGCCACCGCCGAGCGAGCCACCGCAGAGCCTGCTCGGCAAGATCCTGCGGATCGATCCGCGCCGCAAGCGCGACAAGCGCTACACCGCGCCCGGGGACAATCCGTTCGCGGGCAACCGTCCCGGCACCCGGGAGATCTTCTCGTTCGGTCTCCGCAACCCGTTCCGCTTCTCCTTCGATCGAGCCGGAAGAACATCATCATCGGTGACGTCGGCCAGGATCGGCGCGAGGAGGTCAACTACGAGGCGCTGCGCAAGGCCCGCGGTGCGAACTTCGGTTGATACCGGCGGCGCCCGGGACGATCGCTCGACCAAGCTCGCCCGCCAGAGCGGCATCGCCAGCTTCGGCGAGGACGCTCGCGGGAGGATCTACTTCTCGAACCTCTCCTCCGGAAAGATCTACCGGATCAAGCCGAGCTAACCATCCGGCCCTGCGCGGACGGCTTGGCTGAGCGGGTATTGTCGGCGGAGGACTTCGCAAGCCGACCAGAGGAGAGCCATGGAAGCCAGCACCACCGAGACCGCGCCGACCTCGACCAATGGGAGCAGCGGGGCCGCAGGGGCCTCCGAGGGCGAGAGCTTCGACGTCCTCCGCCCCACCGACGGCACCGTCATCCGCAGCATCCCGATCAGCTCGGCCGAAGAGGTCGCCGAGGTCGCCCAACGCCTGCGCCGCAACCAGCCCGCCTGGGAGGCGCTGGGGATCGAGGGGCGCTACCGCTGGCTCGGCCGGTGGCGGGATTGGATGCTCGAGAACCGCGAGGAGATTGGCGACGTCCTTCAGGAGGAGAGCGGCAAGGTCCGCGCCGACGCCACCCTCGAGGCTCCCTACCTCGCCAGCGTGATCAACTTCTACGGGGAGAACGGGGCCAAGTTCCTGGAGGAGGAGACGCCGCCGGCCTCCGGCCTGCTGATGAAGCAGAAAAAGCTCCGGGTCGTCTACCACCCCTACCAGCTCGTCGGCGCCATCAGCCCCTGGAACTTCCCGGTGATCCTGGCCTTCGAGGACCTGATTGCGGCGATGACCGCCGGCTCGGCGGCGCTGCTGAAGCCCTCCGAGTACACCCCGCTGACGGCGATGCGGATGCTCGACGCCTGGAAGCACGAGATCGGAGGGCCCGATGTGATCGAGATCGTCAACGGCGCCGCCGACACCGGCCAGGCGCTGGTCGATGAGGTCGACTACGTCCAGTTCACCGGCTCCGAGCGCGGCGGCAAGGCGGTGATGAAGCGGGCCGCGGAGACCCTGACCCCCGTCAGCCTCGAGCTCGGTGGCAAGGATCCGATGATCGTCTGCGCCGACTCCGACATCGACCGCGCGGTCAACGCCGCCGCCTGGGGCGGCCTGGTCAACACCGGCCAGGTTTGCATCTCGATTGAGCGGGTCTACGTCGAGGAGCCGATCTACGACGAGTTCTGTAGCCGCCTCACCAACAAGGTCGCCCAGCTCCATCAGGGCGCCGATGGCCGCGACTACGGGGCCGAGGTCGGCGCAATGACCTCGCCCGAGCAGATCGGCAAGGTGGAGGACCACGTCAACGATGCCTGCGAGGCTGGCGCCCGGGTGCTGACCGGGGGCAAGCGGCGTAAGGGAGCCGGCGACTGGTTCGAGCCGACGGTGCTGGCCGATGTCGATCACTCGATGCGGATCATGCGCGAGGAAACCTTCGGCCCGGTGGTCCCGGTGATGAAGGTTCGCGATACCGAGGAGGCGGTGATGTTGGCCAACGACACCGACTTCGGCCTGTCGGCGACCGTGTTCAGCGGCGACCACGACCGAGCCGAGGCGATCGCCCGGAGGATCGAGGTCGGCGCCGTCAACATCAACGACGCCCTGATCAACTACTTCGCGATCGAGGTGCCGATGGGCGGCTGGAAGAGCTCTGGCATCGGCTACCGCCACGGCAAGTACGGGATCCAGAAGTTCGTTCGCTCCCAGTCTCTGATCCGTCCACGGTTCGGCTTCGAGATGAGGAACGAGATGATCTGGTACCCCTACTCGAAGTCGAGGCGGGGACTGGTCGCACGGCTGTTCCGCTTGATCAACGCCCGCGGCCTGCGCAAGCGGCTGGGGCTGTAGCCGGGGCGCGGCACGGGGCGCCCCAGCGCGGGCGGTGGCCGCCGGTGGCTTCCGGCAGCGAGGAGGCGGAGCGGGTCGGCTCTAGCTGCCGAGCCGCTGGTAGCCAGCAAACGGCTGGCCCTCGAGGCACTGCGCGGCTTCGAGGTTGAGCTTGGGGTGCTCATGGCCCTCGAGCCGACAGAGGATCGGGGAGTCGAGCCCGGCGGCCAAAACCAGGCGGGACCCGTCCCCGAGCTCGAGCACGCTGCGCTCGTCGGTCAGATCGGTCTGTGAAGTTTCCTGAATCACTGTTAGCGTCACGTTAGCAAACACTCATCACGGGGTTCAACGGGGAAGGTAAGGGTGGGGTCGCGCCAACCGCTTCCTTACCGGTTCGCCCAGCGCTCGTCATTCGGCCGGGCGACGCTCCGCGCCGCCGATCGAACGACGAGTTCCCTTCCGGCAACCGGCATCTTCGTCGCTCGGCCTATCGAGCCGCCTCTCGCCCTCGGCCCTCAACCAATCAGGCGCTTGTTCAATCCGCCCAGGGCTACCGAGAGGGCGAACACCGAGGCGGCCGCCAAGACGACTACGCCGAGGCCGACCGGGACCTCGAAGAAGGTCGGATCGTAGCCGGCAACCGAGCTGACGTCGCCGGCGACGCCCTCGGCCAGGCCGAGTGCCTCGCCCGCCGAGGAGAGGCCCCAGCGGGAGATCATTAGGAATGGGATCAGGTTGATTCCCGGCGGCATAACCGCGACGGGGACCACCGCACCGGCGAAGAGGATCTGCGGCACCAGCAGCAGCGGCACCGCGGCGGTCGCCTGCGAGGTCGTCCCCACTCGCGCCGACAGCGCCAGCCCCATCGCACCGGCGGCGATCCCGGTGAGGACGACCAGCCCGAGGACCTGTAGGTAGACCGTGGGTGGCGAGCTCAGCGGCTGCAGGAGGATCGTCACTCCGAACAGGGCAACGGTCTGGGCGATGATCAGCGGGAAGGCGACGAGCGCCTTGGCCGCGACGTAGGCATCGGTCCGAATCCCTGCGACGGTTTCGCGCTCGAGCACGCCGAGCTCCCCCACGATCGACCGTGCAGTCGTCACCACCCCCATGAAGATCGCGCCCAAGAGCAAGAGGAAGGTGAGGAGCACACCGTTGAAGCCGGCAAGCGTGGGGTCGGAGAGGACGTTGATCGGCAGCACGACCCCGATCAGCAAGCCGATCACCGGGGCTTGGCCCAAGAGCACGGCGAGCGTCCGGCGGTCGCGGAGGAGCAGCGTCCGGTCGCGGTCGGCCAGCACCATCGTCTGCCGACCGAACGGCTGATCGAGGGCGAGCGGCGCCCGTTCGAGCCGATCCTCCTCACTGGAGGTCGCCGCCGCCGGGTTCGTCGCAGGGCCCAGGCGCTCGTAGATGCCGTCGAAATCGACCGCGCCGAAGTGCTGCGGGGCAGCGGCGGGTGGACCGTCGTAGGCCACCGTCCCTCCCGGCGCCATCACCACCACCCGGTCGCAGAGCTCGAGTGAGCCGGTCGCGTGGGTGATCAAACAAACTCCGCGACCGCGGTCGGCGATCGATCGCAGGGACATCATCAGACGCCGATTGAGCCCCGGATCGAGCCCGGTCCCCGGCTCGTCGAGGAGGAGCATCTTCGGGTCGACGATCAGCTCGACCGCGACCTCGGCCCGCTTGCGCTCGCCACGGGAGAGTTCGTTCAACCGGGAGTCGGCGCGCTCGGAGAGGTTGAGCTCGGCAATCACCTCATCGATGTGACGCATATCGAACGACTCGAGATCAGGACGACGGAGCGCGACCGTGTAGCGAAGGGCCTCGCGCACGGTGAGCAGTGAATGCACGGTGCCGTGCTCGGGCAGGAAGCCGACCTCCCGCGCCTTAGCGGCGATCGGCTCGGAATCGAGGGTGACCGAGCCCGCGGCCAGGGCGGTGACCCCGGCCAGCGCCCGCAGCAGCGTCGTCTTGCCGGAGCCACTCGGACCGATCACGCCGACCAGCTCGCCCGCTCCGATCGAAAAGTCGACCGGCCCGAGGAGCCGCTGACCGCCGGCAACCACCTCGAGGCTGCGACCGCTCAGTTCGGCTGATCCCGCTGCGAGCACTGCTTTGGATTGAGGTCGAGTCGCGGCCAGAGCCTCCTACCCTAGCCGTACGCGCTGGGAGCGTCGATATCGGCGCTCCAAGACCGTCAGGCTTTGCCTTCGACCTCGTATTCGCGTAGAAAGCTCTCGAACTCCCTCATGTGGCCCTGCTCGTCGCGGAGGACGGTGACGACCATATCCTCGGTCACCGGATCCACCTCGGCGCAGGTCTCAATGATCTTGTTGTAGTAGTCGATCGCGCCGCGCTCGGCCTCGATCACGCCCTTGATCACATGGGTGATGTCGGTGCCCTCGGCCGGCGGCTGCAGGAACGACTGCTCGGCGGTGAACTGCTCGGAGCCCGGGACGGTTCCGTACAGCTCCTTGATCCGCGCCGCGAACTGCTGGGCGTGGCTGAGCTCTTCCTGGATGTCGGCTTCCAGCGACTCCTTTACCTCCATCGCGCGGACGCCGTCGGGGTTGACCGAGTTGGTGACGTAGCTCATCACCGTCTCGATCTCCATCCAGTACGCCTTCTTCAGCAGCTCGATGATCTCTTCGCGCTTGTCTTCGTTCTCGTCCGAGAGAATGTTGTTGTGGTGGGACATCGGGTTTCACTCCTTGGGTCGAATTTCTTGGCGTCGGGGCCGCCGGGTAGAACTCTCTGGGTGACTCCTACCCCGACGGCACGATCCCTAACTCTCAGTGAACGTCGCTTGGACCTTGGCGGGCTCGATACAAGGGTGGTCGAGATGGAGGGGGAAGGGCAACCGATCCTGTTTTTGCACGGCTTCGCCGACAGCGCCGACACTTGGCGACCGACGATGGCGGCATTGGCCTCCTCGGGGCGAGCCGCCGCCGCAATCGACCTCGCCGGCTTCGGCGCCGGCTCGCCACCGCTCACCGAGATCGATTTGCTGCCGCAGTGGGATGGAATGGTCGCCGACGCGATACGGACGCTCAGCGCCCACCACGATGGCGCCGAGGTCTTTGTCGCCGGCAACTCGCTCGGCGGCTGTCTGGCGATCCGGGCGGCACAGGAGGCCACGCTCCCCCTCGCCGGGGTGGTTCCGATCGCGCCGGCGGGGCTGCACATGGCGCGCTGGTTTCCGGTGATCGAATCCCAACGGCTGATCCGCCTGCTCGCGCGCAGCCCCCTGCCGATCCCCGAGCTGGTGGTCCGGGAGTTCGTCGGCCGGGTCTACGCGAGCCTCGCCTTCGCCGATCCGGGCAGGGCCAACCCGAGCCATATCGCCTCGTTCACGCGGCACATCCCCAACATCGCTCGCGGCAACGAGATCCTCGAGCTGGGACGGAGGCTGCTACCGGAGCTGGAGGATCCCTTCGACCTCGAAGCGATTGACCGGCCGCTGCTGCTGGTC
Source organism: Solirubrobacterales bacterium (assembly GCA_051000155.1). Taxonomy (GTDB): domain Bacteria; phylum Actinomycetota; class Thermoleophilia; order Solirubrobacterales; family 70-9; genus CAXMST01. The sequence continues at coordinate 6,984 of JBPCOO010000026.1, forward strand.
TGGGGAGAGAGCGACCGGATGGTCTACACCACGGGCGCCGAGCGGGTGCTGCGCACGGTTCCCTACGCCGACATCGAGATCCTTCCTGACTGCGGCCACTGTCCCCAGCTCGAGGTTCCCGAGCGGTTGGCGGAGATGCTGCTCGGGTTTCCGGAGGAGTTCGAGCACGCGGGGTGAGGCGCTGGCGCTCGGCTGGCGTTCCAGTCGAGGGTTGTTGGCGCGCGGGTCCTAGTCGACCTCTGCCAGCAGCTTCTCGAGTGCCTCGGCGGTTCGTTTCGGCGCCTCCAGTTGGGGCACGTGGCCGACGCCTTCGAGCCGCTCCAGGCTCCAGCTTGGGTGCCTTTCGATGGCGCCGGTGATCGAGCGGGAGGGGATGATCGGGTCGGCGGCGCCCTCGATGATCTGGACCGGGCCCCGGATCTGGCGGGCTTCGCGGTCCCAGGCGCCGCGACGGACCAGCCACCAGAGCAGGCTGCGGAAAGCCTTGCTCCAGCCCTGGACCTGATCGGAGCGCTCGCGGTTGCGGGCGACGTCGATCATCTCGGCGAACGCCTCATCCGACTCCCGGCCGCCGGGGGCGTAACACATATCGAGCAGCTGGCGGACCCGACGCTCGGGCGGAAGGCCGTGGCGGCGGCGCGCCTCGAGCCCCGCCAGCCCCGGCACGAGGAATGGGGCGAGCATCGGGACCATGGTCGGGTCCACCGGGAGGCTACCCGCCCGGGGAACCGCCGGAGCGACCAGCGAGGTGGCCGCGACGGCCTCGCCGGCCCGGGATGCGGCCAGGACCGCGACCACCGCTCCCATCGAGTTGCCGGCGATCGCCGCGCGCCCGCCGAGTTCCCGCTCTATCAGCTCGCAAATCAGCCTTCCGTAAGCCTCCATCGAGGGCTTGCGCCCGGCGACCGGACTACGGCCGAACCCCGGCAGGTCGACGGCGACCACCCGGCGGTCAGCCGGCAGCAGCGGTGCGATGTCGACCCAGTTCGCGGCCGATCCATCGGCGCCGTGGATCAGGAGCAGCGGCGTGCCGTCTCCGCCGGACCACTCCAGGGTCGCCAACGGGCCGCCGAAATCCAGCTCGCGGTGGGCGAAGCTCGACGCATGGGTCGCCGACTCGGACATCGCTGGATCATCCCATTCCGATAGGTTCGCTCGTGGAAGTCGGGCACTACGCGAACGGAGGAGCTTGAGCATGGGTCTGGTAGACAGAATCGAAAAGCGTGTGGAGGCGGGGTTCGGCAAGATCAACTCCGCGGTCTTCCGCCGGATCAATACCGGCACCGGCAAGCACTGGTACGAGTTCCCGACGCTGGTCGGGCTGCTCAACCTGCGTGCCTACCGCGACGACCTCCGCCAGGGCAACCTCTACGACACCCGGACGGAGACCGGCTCCAACGGCAGCAGCGCGACCAACGGCAACGGCGTCGTACCCCGCGAGGAGCTACCCGACCACCGCACCTACGACGGCTCCTTCACCGATCCGACCGACCCGAAGATGGGCGCCGCCGGGACCCGCTTCGGCCGTAACGCGCCGATCGACGAGAACAAATCCGAGGGCCCGGAGGAGCGGCTCGATCCGAACCCGCGCGCGATCAGCCAGAAGCTCTTCTATCGCGACGAGTTCATCCCCGCGACCTCGCTCAACGTCCTGGCCGCCGCCTGGATCCAGTTCGAAAACCACGACTGGTTCGGCCACGGCGACAACAACCCCGACAAGCACATCGAGGTGCCCGTCCCTGAGGGCGACGAGTGGCCCGAGGGCGAGGTGATGCGCTTTCGCGAGACCCACCCCGACCGGAGCTACACCGAGGAGGAGGGCCAGCCGCGGACCTACGTCAACACCGTCACCCACTGGTGGGACGGCTCCCAGATCTACGGCTCGACCGAGGAGCGCAACCGCAAGCTGCGGACCGGGGTCGACGGCAAGATGACGCTGGAGGACGGCCGCCTGCCCGAGGAGACCAAGGAGGGGCTCGCCGGGATCGACCTGACCGGCTTCTCCGACAACTACTGGCTCGGGCTCTCACTTCTGCACACCCTGTTCGTGCGCGAGCACAACGCGATCTGCGACTACCTCAAGGGCCACAACCCAAGCTGGGACGACGAGACCCTGTTCCTCAAGGCCCGCCTGGTCAACGCGGCGCTACAGGCGAAGATCCACACGGTCGAGTGGACCCCCGGGATCCTCGCCAACCCGGTGCTGGAGCGGGCGATGCATGCCAACTGGTACGGGATCCTGCCGATGTGGGTGCGGGAGAAGTTCGGTCACATCGGCACCGAGATGATCGGCGGCGTGGTCGGCTCCGACCAGGAGCACCACTCCGCGCCATACTCGATCACCGAGGAGTTCATCTCCGTCTACCGGATGCATCCCCTGCTTCCCGACGATTACGTGATCAGGGACGCGACCAGCGACGAGCAGCTCGGCGAGACCGACTTCGACCCGATCCAGGGGGCGACCACCCGCGAGATGCTCTCCGAATACGGGGTGGCCAACTGGCTCTACTCGTTCGGGATCGCCCACCCCGGCGCGATCACCCTGAAGAACCACCCACGGGCATTGATGGACCACGTCCGTCTCAACGGCGAACGGGTCGACCTCGGCACGCTCGACATCCTCCGGGATCGCGAGCGTGGCGTCCGCCGCTACAACGAGTTCCGCGAGGCTCTGCGGATGCCGCGGGCGGAGAGCTTCACCGACATCACCGGGCCGGACCAGGAGGAGTTGGCGGCCGAGATGGAGGAGGTCTACGGCGGCGACATCGACAAGGTTGACCTCCAGATCGGGATGCTCGCCGAGCCGCTGCCCCCCGGCTTCGGCTTCTCCGACACCGCCTTCCGGATCTTCATCCTGATGGCCTCCCGCCGGCTCAAGTCCGACCGCTTCTACACCAACGACTACAGCCCCGAGGTCTATACGCAGGCGGGGATCGACTGGGTCGAGAACAACACCATGAGCGACGTCCTGCTGCGTCACTTCCCCGAGCTCGGGCCCGCGCTGGAGGGCGTCGAGAACGCCTTTGCCCCCTGGAACCGGGTCGGCTGAGCCGGTTGAACCGACTGGAGCCGTCCCACCGATGAGCGAGGGCAAGGGCCTGCCGAGCGCCTCGATTCTGGAGAACGCGCAGTTCAACGCCCTGGTGGTGGTGCCGAACGCACTCCAGGGGATCTTCAAGCGGCGGGAACGGGCCGTGGGGATCGCCACCGCGGCGGGAGTCGACCGGCGGGCGGTTTCGTTTCTCGGCAGCCTCCGGCGCAAGCACGCCGGCTCGCCGGTGTGGGTGAGGGTGGGGCTGAACCCGGCCATCCTGGTTTTCCGCGAGCGGGACATCAAGCGGGTCCTGGGGGGCTCTCCCGACCCGTTCGCCCCCGATCCCGAGGCCAAGCGCGACGGCATGATCCACTTCCAGCCGGACGCGGCGACGATCTCCCGCGGTAAGGACTGGGAGAGCCGGCGGGCGTTCTGCGAGTCGGTGCTGGAGACCGGCGCGGACGAGCACTCGCTCGGCGAGCGGTTCGAGGCCGTCGTCGACGAGGAGGTCGACCGGATGCTCGCCGACTGCGGCGAGGTGATCACCTTCGAGCCATTTCACCATTGCTTCCAGCGGATTACTCGGAGGGTGATCTTCGGCGACACCGCCGCCGACCGCGACGACCTCACCGAGCTACTCGGGGAGCTGATGGAGGCGGCAAATGGGATGCCCGGCGAACGCGCCGACCGCCTCGGTGAGCTCGAGGCTGGAATCGCGGGATTGGTCGAGGCCGGCGAGGAAGGATCGCTCGCCTCCCGGTTCGCCGACGCGCCCGTCGACGAGCGGACCGAACCGGTCGGGCAGGTTCCCCACTGGATGTTCGCGATGGGCGACTCTCTCCCTACCAACGCCTTCAGGGCGCTGGTTCTCCTGGCGGCCGACCCACTCGCAATCGATAGTGCAAACGGCAACGGCGGTGCCCTGCTCGAGGGAACACTGGAGGAGGCGATGCGCTTGTGGCCGACGACCGCGATGCTCTCCCGGGTAACGATCGCGCCGATCGAGTGGGGCGGCCAGCGGGTCGAAGCCGGCACCCAGGTCGTGATCGTCAACACCTTCAACCACCGCGATCCAGACGGCTGCCCGTTCGCCGATGAGTTCTCCCCGGAGGAGTGGACCGAGGGGGACGCCCCCGAGAGCTGGCGCTTCAACCAGCTCAGCCACGGCCCGCAGGGGTGTCCGGGGGCTGGGCTAGCCAAGGACATTGGTGTGACCGCGCTCGCGCGAATCCTCGAGCAGCGAGAGCTGGAAGGCGCCGACCCCGATCTCGACCTGGATGCCCCCCTCCCCCACTCGCTCGACTTCTTCAGCGCGAAGGTGCGGGTCGGCTGAGCCAAGCGCCTATCTCGAAGGCATCCAGCGCCCGCGTGCGCCCGTCTCAACAGTCGCCTTAACGGGCAGGCACTCTACGCAAACGGGTTTTCAATGCGAACGCCGGCGATCACCTGTCCGTCCGAAAGGTCCTCGCTCAGTAGACGCTCGCACCCCGATGACTCAGCCGCCGCGATGATCAACCCGTCCCAGTAGGAGAGCTGGGACAGGTCCGAGATCTCAGCGGCGCGATCAACGAGGCCCGCGTCCACCGCGACCACCGGCAGCTCCGACAGCCACGAGATGGCCTCGCGCGCCTCTGCCTTGCGCAACGGCTTCTCGAGCTTTCGCGTGGCGGTTACGTAGAGCTCGCCGAGGACTTGAGTGCTGACCACGGCGGCCTCGTGTTCCTCCGCGAGTAGGGACCGGGCCCGGTCCCGCTTGTCCGGCTCTGCATCATCGAGGGCATAAACGAAGACGTTCGTATCGACGAAGGCCCTTGCCTTCTCAGGCACGGCTTCTCACTCGATCTTCGTAGAGATCCTCGCGCGTCCACCTTCGCCTCCCCGACCCACTGCTGGCTTCGGCCCGCTCGGCGATTTCGAGAAACCCCTCGACGGCTCGCGCGGAGCGCTCCGACCCGGCGAATCGCTGGAGATGCTCTCGGACCACCGCATTCACTGAAGTGTCCTGCTCGAGGGCCCGGATGCGTGCCCGCTTGAGCAGCTCGTCGTTGATACTGAGGGTGAGGTTGGCCACAGGATCAGTGTAGCACGTAGCTGTACGTGCTGCTCGATCGGGATCAGCTCGTAGCCGCTCCGATTGGCGCGGATCGCCTCGTGATCGGCATGCGATCGGGCGCTGAAAAGAAGCTCGAGGTCAACGATGGAGCAGGTTGCAACGTCCCCGCGTTGAAGCATCGGCCGGAGCCGGTCAGAGACGGCCTCGATCTTACAACCGCGAGGGCTTCCGCCGCGCCTGCCGACAGCAAGACGGCAAGCTCAGCATCGTCCTCCGCGACCTCAACGTCACCGCGCCGAGCTCGAAGGCGTACCGCTACCGCGCTTGCTGAGCCGCTGGTTCAGGGCTGGCGGGGATTAGATCGAATCCGACCGCCTCGGCTGCCGACCGGAGGTCCTGGTCGAAGCAGGCGAACTCGCCGCAATCCGGATCAACCTCGCGGGCGATAGCCGCGCTGCCAAGCTGAACGGCGTCGTAGGCGCGAAGGCCATGTTGCTCGACAAGCTCCGCCGCCCGGTCGAGGACGGAGCGGCCGGGGGCGACGGTTGAGAATCGCGGCGAGTTAACGTCGTCGGCCGCCAGGTCAGCCTCAAAATCGCCGATCAAGACCGCAGCGTCCTCACGCTCGATCTCTCCCAGCCGATGCTTTCTCCAGATCGCCGAGGCCACCTCAACTCGAGCGAGATCCGAAATCACGATCACGGCCAACTCCCTGATCAGCTCGTGATCCGCCTCGTCGACGTAAAGCTTGACCAGGGCCGAGGAATCGCAGAAGACGCTCAGCCTCGTCCCTCGCTAACCAGGTCGGAGAGCCGACGGCCTCGGCCGGCGCGTGCGCGAGCGGCGGCGACGCGGGCCTTGGAGGGACGCGCCCGAGCCTTCTCAGGTCCCAGTGGCTCGGCCAAGAGACCAGCGCGATCCAAGCGAGCACGTAGCTTCGCCGCCTCGTCTCCCTCGAGATCCGGATCGGTTGCAGCGGTGAGGATGAAGGTCGCGTAGGCGTTGACGCTCTCACCTCGCTCCTCGGCCTTTCGCTTCAGCTCGCCGCTCAACTCGTCGGGGATCCTCAAGGTGACTTGATGCATGCAGTCATGATACCACCAAGCGCCTCGGCGAGCTGGGGAGACACGCTCGCGGCCAACGCGTTCCGGGCGCGGGCAACGCCGTCGAGCCGGATCTCCGGCGCGAGGCATCATGTTGCCTCGGAGACCGGATCATCGGCGAACATTTCCCCGAGCAGCGACCAGGTGACAATGGTCGGCCAAGCCCAACTCCTCGGACCCGCCCACTACGTCGCCGACCAGCGGCTCCGCACCCGGATCGCCGTAGGCCGGCGGAACCCGCGGCTCGACCGACGGCTCGTCGTCGTCGAGTACCCGGCGCAAGCCCTCCTCGTTCATACGTATGCGGCTACTCCTCGGACGCGCTCACTTGCTCATCGCTGATACTGATGGTGAGAGCGGCGCTTGGCTGCCGCCGACTTGATCCAACTGATGATCGAGAACCTGCGCCGCCTCATCTTCCTCGAGATCCAGCTCAGGCGAGCGCATTCTCGTCTCCCGAATCGCGGCAGAACATGCAGGAGGCGCGCGCCAACTCGACGATCTCGGAGATCTCGGAGAAGTCGACCTCCTCGGGCAGCGCCAGCACGGTCATGTCCGAGCGCGGCAGGCGCTCGGCGGCATCGGCGAAGCTCCCCTGCTCGACGATCACCTTGGTGTCGGCGGGCAGGCGCGCGATCCGGCTGAGCTGGCTGAGGTAGGTGCGGGCGGGCTCAGTCTGATCGGAATCGGCGACGACGCAGGCGAGGTTGAGCTCCCC
>JBPCOO010000139.1:0-6094 GCA_051000155.1 Solirubrobacterales bacterium
TCTCGCTCGGGTAGAGCGGCGGCTCGGGCTGGAGCTGCTCGAGGCGGCGCATGATCGCCACCGATCCGTGCACCGGCTCCTCGCCGACCAGTAGTCCGGGGACGGTGGTGTTGCCCTTGCCGTAGAGCTCCTCCATCTTCGCCGTGTGCTCGCCGGCGGGGAGATCGATCCGCTCGAAGTCGAGCCCTTTGTGCTCGAGCGCCCGAATCGCGGCGCGGCAGGGGTGGGAGGGGGGCAGGACGTGGAGTGTCAGCTCGGGGGAGTCGGTGCTCATGGCAGCAGGCTAGGGCAGCTGGATGGACCCCGACCGGGCCGCCCGGACAGCGGCACCGATCGAGCAAGCTGCAACCGGCGTTGCAGGAACGACCTGCCGCCGGGCGGGCGGCTTCAATCGGAGCGATGAGCGAGCCCGCACTCACCGCAATCGCGGTCCTCTCCTCGGTGGCCGCGATCTGGCTGGCGATCAGCTACGCCCGCTACCGGGTCGCCTTCCGCTACGACGAGGCCGACCTACGCACCGCCCGAACCGACGCCGCCGGTCGCAGCCGCGCCGTACGCGGGGGCAGGGCAGTCGAGCAGATGGCGCCGCTTCTCGCCCCCTTCGCCGAGCGCTTCGACTCGGCCGACGCCCGCTTTCTCGGAGCGCCGGTCGACTACGTGGTCTTCGATGGCCTCGCCGCCGGCGAGCTGCGCGAGGTCGTCCTGGTCGAGGTCAAGACCGGCGGGGGCAAGCTCAACGCCAACGAGCGGCGCGTCCGCGAAGCGGTCGCCGAGGGCCGAGTCAGCTACGAGCTGATCCGCCTCGACTGGGCCGCGGCGGCGACGTCTATCCGCTGGCCCCTCCACCGGAGCTAGCGGCCCCCCGGTTCGGTTGATCGAAACCGGCACGGCGCGCGGCTGCCATGATCCAGCGATGCCCTGGTATCTGAGCCCGCGCAAGATCTGGAGGACGGCTCAGGGCGTCCGCGACGTCTACCGCGGCGGCGGACCCGCCCGGATCAGCCTCGACGGAATCGGTGGCCCCGAGGGGTGGATCCTGCCCAGCCTCCCCCTCGATCTCGACGTGGTCGCCCGCGATGGACGCACCGTCGCGCTCGACCCCGAGCTGCCGTTGCCGCCCCTGTGGGGTATCGGCTGGAAGCTGGCTCGTGTGGCCGGGGTTCCGGTGATTGGGACCTTCGATCCCGGCAGGATTCGACTCGATCTCCCGTTGCCGCAGGTGCCGGTGCTGAGCTCGCGGCCGGATCAGAGCTCGGCGCCGCGCGCGGACGGCTGAGCGAGCGCCGCCCGGCTCAGCCCTCGCCGATCCGACATACCGGTCGGTCGATCCGTCCCCGCAAGTCGCTGATCTCCTCGTCCAGCTCGGCGCCGCTGACCGCGAACGCCAGCGCTCTGACGGGCTGCTGGTAGACGAGATCCTCGACCGCCTGCACCGGATCGGCGTCGCCGACCCTGCCTTCGGCGTGGAGGCCCGCCGCCGAGAGGGTCGCCACCGAGAGCGCCAGGTTCCGCTGGGCGTCGTAGCGGGCCGGATCGGAGTCAGAGAGCCAGCGACGGATCCTGCGACCGCGAGCGGGGGCGAGCACGATCACCTCGGGCTCACCCTCCGCGCCCGGATCGCGATCGCCGAGCAACGAGGTGATCTCCCCGACCATCGCCGGATCCTCGATCGGCTCGAGCGCCACCACCAGCAGTGGATCGCGATCCTCGCCGGTGGCGACGTCTATCGGCCCGCGGCGACCCGCCCGACCGGCGAGGTAGATCAGCGCCGCGACCGAGGCGGCGCCGAGGGCCATCCCGAGCCCCGGCCCCCCGATCGCAAAGCCAGCCACTGACGGCACCAGCAGCGCCACCACGATTAGTGGCAGCGCCCAGCTCTTCAGTCTCCACTCCTCCATCCTGCCCCCGATGATCGCCGATTCAGTCGATCAGCCGAGTGCTCATCCTCCGGATGGCGACCTGCCAAAGCACGAGCGCGAAAGCGATCAGGATGCCGAGCCTGAGTGGATCGGAGGCCTCGAACCCGAAGGAGGCGTGGCGAACGAGCTCCACCAGGTGATAGAGGGGGTTGAGCTCGGCCGCTACCTGCGCCCACTGCGGCAGCCCGTCGATCGGGAAGAAGGTTCCGGCCACCAGAAACAACGGCGTCACCACCAGCGTGGTGACGTAGCTGAACTGGTCGATCTTTGACACCGAGGCCGCCATCGCCACGCCGAAGCCGGCGAAGCCGATCGCGCAGACCATCCCGTAGAACGGGACCAGCAGCATGCCGAGCCGTGGGTCGAGCCCGAACAGCATCGTCACCAGCAGGGGGAAGGAGCCGAAGATGCCGGCGCGGAGGGCGATCCAGAGCACCTCGGCGGTGACCAGCTCGGCGACGTCCACCGGCGCCGCCAGGATCGCGTCGTAGGTGTGCTGGAAGCGGTGCTTGACGAAGGTCCCGAACATCGCCGGCAGGGCGCTGGAGAAGATCACCGCGGTCGCGACCATCCCAGTGCCGACGAACTCGACGTAGGAGACACCGCCGACCTGGTTGACGACGGTCGCCCCCAGCCCGAGTCCGAAGGCCAGCAGGTAGACCACCGGCTCCACCAGGCTGGAGAAGGCGCTCGACTTCCAGAAGGTGCGGAAGTTCGCCACCTCCCTGCTCATCACCCCGCCGATCGCGGCGGGCTCGAGCCGCCTCATCCGGGATGAGACGGCGCGTGAGCGGCGGGCTCGGGGGCGGAAGCCACTGCTCTATCCCGGCCGGAAGCTCTCGTCGTCCTCGTGAGCCTTGAAGAACTCGACCATCGTCGGAGCGTACTCGCTGATCTCGGGGACCCGGAGGCCACGGGCTCCGAGCAACCTCGTCGCCTGGCGGGTGTCGTAGAGCGCTGGGTGGTTGAGGTAGCGGATCGACTCGTGGGGGACTCCGCCTGCAAGCTCCTGCACCTTCTTCGAGCGCATGGTCAGGTCGACCAGCTTCGGCGGCAGGTTGTAGGAGGTCTCCGAGCCGCTATAGAGACGGGTCAGCAGATCCAGCAGCTCCTCGGAGCTGAGCGGATCGGGATCGCAGAGGTGGAGGGTGTGGCCGACGGCCTCGGGGTCCGCGCCCATCTCCACCAGGGTGCGGACGACGAAGTCGACCGGCACCACGTTGAAGGGCGCCTCGGCGCTGCCGATGTTGGCGACCGGCGTCCCCCGCTCGAGCGAAGCCGAGATGAACCGCAGGGCGAAGTAGGGACCGTCGAACTTCTGCGTCTCACCGGTCCCTGAGTCGCCGACGACGATCGCCGGGCGGAAGATCGTCGTCGGGACTTCGTCCATCCGCTCCCGTACCCAGACCTCGGCCTGGAACTTGGTCGACTCGTAGTGGTTCTTGTGACCCTGCCCGAGCGCCAGCTCGTGCTCGTAGATGCGCCCGGTGCGATCTCCGGCGACGTAGGCGGTGCTGACGTAGTTGTGGCGCTCGAGCGCGTCGCAGGACGAGCAGAAATCGAGCACGTTGCCGGTGCCGTCGACGTTCACCTTCTGCGCCAGCTCCTTCGGCACCGAGAGGTCGTAGATCGCTGCCAGGTGGTAGAGCACGGTGACCTCGGAGGTGAGCTTCCGGTGCAGATCCTCGTTCAGCCCGAGACGCTCCTCGGTGATGTCTCCTTCCACCACCTCGATCCGGGAGCCGTCGATCTCGGAGGCCGCCGAGCGGGCGGCGCCGGCCATGCGCGGCTCAACCAGGGTGACGATGTCCGTCTCGGCGTCGGCCTCCAGCAGGGCCTTGACCAGACGCTTTCCGATGAAGCCGGGGAAGCCGGTGATGAGAGTGCTCATGGGGAGGTTCCTATCAGACGACCGGACGAACGGAGGCGGCGAGCCATGCCGTCTAGCGTCGAGCTCCTTCCGGCAACCGGCAACAACTCGTCGCTCGGCGCCGGTCATCGCCTCAGTCCAGCTCCTCCCCGGTGAGCAGGACGAAGGCGTCCTCGAGGTTGGCGGGTCGGCGAATCGCGCCGTTGGGGATCAGCTCCCGCTCCGCTTCCTCGCTGCCGACTATCGCTACCGATCCACCTCCGGCGCGCACCCGCAGACCGCCGGCCTCGGCCCGCTCTCGCACCTCTCGCAACTCCCCGGGGGGCCCGTAGACCTCGGCGGTCTCGATCCCGGCGTGCTCGCGGACGAGGTCCGCCGGCCGCCCCCTGGCGACGATCCGACCTTCGGCCATCAGTGCGACCTCGTCGGCCAGTCGTTCGGCCTCCTCGATGTAGTGGGTGGACATCAAGATCGTCGTGCCTTGCGAGCGGAGCGTGTCGATCAGGGTCCAGATCTCGGTCCGGATCTGCGGGTCGAGGCCGACCGTGGGCTCGTCCATCAACACCAGCCGAGGGCGATGGACGAGGCCCCTCGCCAGGAGCAGGCGCCGGCGCATTCCTCCGGATAGCTCCTCGACCTCGGCATGCCGGCGATCGCTGAGGCGGACCAGCGCCAGGGCCTCGGTCACGGCTCGCTCGCGGTCGGTCACCCGGTAGAGCCGCGCGAACACGTTGAGGTTGTCCTCGACGCTGACATCGACATCGAGGTTGTCGAGCTGGGGAACCACACCCATCTCCAGCCGCGCCCGCTTGGAGTCGTCCGGCAGCTCGTGTCCCAGCACGCGGATCCGGCCCTCGTCGGCGATCGATTGCGCGGTCAGAAGTCGCATCGTGGTTGATTTGCCGGCACCGTTGGGTCCGAGCAGCCCGAGGCAGGTGCCGTCGGGGACCTCGAGATCGAGGCCGTCCACGGCGCGAACCTTGCCGTAGCGCTTGCTCACCCCCGAAATCTCGATCGCCGGCATCGCCCCAGCCTTCCACACCCGGGGGGCGCCGCCACACCGAGAGTGAGCAACTTCGCGCTCGCGGCGCCCCCGGCATCGACATCCTCGATCGGCGCAAGGTCCAGTTCGCCTCCGGCTTCTGCGGACGCTCGACCGACACCTTCACCGACGCCGAGGGCGCGTTCGTGACCGGCACCAACGGTCGGGTTCGGGCGAGCCGCTGCGGAGTTGCGTGCCAAGTGGGTCGATCGCCCGCTGCGGACCCGCGTTCGCGACCGGGGCCGCTGAACACACCGTGGGAGGCTCGGCCACGCGGCGAGCCCAAGCGCCGCGCCCCCTACCATCGTTGGGGTGGAGGTCAAGCCGATCAACGAGCCCGGCGAGGTCCAGCGGATCGGCCGGTCCTTCGCCGAAGCCATCGGTACGGCCCTCCAGGTGCCGGCGAGCGTCACCCGTGATCTCGTAGTCGCCCTCCTGGCCGAGGGCCACGTCCTGATCGAGGACCATCCGGGAGTCGGCAAGACGGCGCTGGCGCGGGCCTTGGCGCGCACCATCGACGCCGGCTTCAGCCGGATCCAGTGCACCGTCGACCTGCTCCCGGCCGACGTGATCGGGACGATGGTCTACGACCAACGCCAGGGAGCGTTCGAGTTCCACCCGGGGCCGGTGTTCGCCAACGTGGTCCTGGTCGACGAGATCAATCGCGCCTCGCCGAAGACCCAGTCGGGGTTGCTCGAAGCGATGCAGGAGCGCGGGGTCACCGTCGAGGGCACCACCCACCACCTGGCGGCGCCGTTCGTGGTGATCGCGACGCAGAACCCAAGCGAGTTCGCCGGCACCTTTCCGCTGCCGGAGGCCCAGCTCGACCGGTTCATGGTCCGGCTGGAGCTTGGCTACCCCGAGCCCGCCCGCGAGGCGGCGATGCTCGAAGCCCACGCCGCCGGCGACCGCGTCGCCGAGGTCGAGCCGGTGCTTTCGCTGGAGCAGGTGCTCGCCGCCCAGCGGACGGTCGCCGAGGTCCACGGCAGCGACGCGGTCCGGCGCTACATCGTCGCTCTCGCCGCGGCCACCAGGGCGGATCCGAGGACCGAGCTGGGAGCGAGCCCGCGGGCGGCGTTGATGCTCTACAAGGCCGCCAAGGCCGCCGCCGCCCTGGCCGGTCGCAGCCACGTCACCCCCGACGATGTCCAGGCGCTGGCCCACTCGGTGCTCTCCCATCGCCTCCTTCTGGCCGCGGGCGCGACGGCGGAGATGAGGGCCGAGGTGGTCTCCGCCGCGATCGAGTCGACCCCCGCGCGCTGA
>JBPCOO010000238.1:0-2538 GCA_051000155.1 Solirubrobacterales bacterium
CGCCAGGCGCTCGAGGACGCCCAGGGACCCGATCCCACCAAGTGGCGCTCGAGCGCAACCGAGGAGAGGATCTCCTTCGCCCCGGGGCTACTGCAGAAGACGATCCGCTACACCAACCGCCCGAGCGGGATCCAGCAGGTGATCAGCTTCGACGGTCAGCGCGGGGACACGAAGACGCCGTAGGCGCGGACGGACAGACGGCGAGGCGATGGCGGGAACCGGGGACACGGAAGCCATCGCCTCTTCGCCTTCGATCGCGATGGAGACTCAGCGAGTCGGTAGCGGCCGCCGGCTTTCCCGGACTGGGGGGTGGAGGCCTTCTCTGCTGATCGCGGGGGTCCCGGATACGCTACACCGATGCGTGTAACCGACAGGCGCAGTTGAGGTAGGTAACCCCGATGACCCTACGAGTTCCTCGGACGCGGTCAAGCTCCAACCCCCGGTACCAGGTGACGTGCGTGCGCTCGCGCTGAGCGAGCGTCGAGCAGGCGGGGAGCTGGCCGCTGAGCTCGCGGTCGATACCTGCGGCCTCGTCCAGCGGACCCACACCGCGATCGCCGACCGCGTCCTTGGTCTCACCGGGACCCGCCGCACGCCGATCGGCCTGCTCCACAACTCGATCAGCCGGCTCAGCTACGGCTCGGTCGAACTGGGACTCCGAGCGGCCGGCCAACTTGCCGGGGTCGCCATCGGGGCGAGTGGCAGGGCCGCGCGGGAGCCGACGCCGATCAGCGAGACGCCGGCCGGTGCGATCGGGATGGCCGTGGTCACGGGGTGGGGGGGAGATCGCCTGGCGGCCGAGGGCAGCCCGCTTGCGGCGGGAATGAGCTTGCGGCGGGATGAGCGAGCGGTCGAGGTAACGCTCACCGGACTCCGCGCGGCCTATCCCGAGGCCTCCTCACGGCTCGCCTTCTTCGTCCACGGACTGATGGAGAGCGAGCACGTCTGGTGGCTCGGGACCCGTCGTCGTGACGGCACCCGCGCCGCAAACTACGGCGAGAAGCTCCAGGCCGACCTCGGTTACACGCCGGTCTACGTCCGCTACAACAGCGGCCTGCACGTCTCCGAGAACGGGCGCGAGCTGGCGCGGCTGATCGAGCGAACCGTTGCCGCCTGGCCGACCGAGGTTCGGGAGATCACCATCTTCGGCCACTCCATGGGTGGGCTGATCGCGCGCTCGGCCAACCACTACGCCGAAGTGGAAGGCGCCGACTACGTCGATCGCGTCCGCCACGTGATCTGCTCCGGATCGCCACATCATGGCTCTCCGCTGGAGCTGTTCGCCAATTGGGGCGCGAAGACGCTGGGCATGCTGCCCGAGTCGCGCGGGTTTCAGGCGATGGTCGACAGCCGCAGCGCCGGGGTGAAGGACATGCGCTACGGCAACGTCACCGATGAGGACTGGCAGGGCCATGACCCGAACGAGCTCTGGCGGGACCGGCGCAAGCGGATTCCGATGCTCGCCTCCGCCAATCACTACTTCATCAGCGCCTCGCTGACCCGCAATCCGAAGAACCCGATCAGCCGAGTCCTCGGCGACATCCTCGTCACCGGGCCGAGCGCCTGGGCCGAGAGCCTCCACAACTCCGGCGCGCGCTACGACGTCGACCGCAGCATCAACATCGGCGGCACCACCCACTTCCACCTGACCTCGCATCCCGGCATCTATCAGCAGGTCAAGCGCTGGCTGATGCCGAAGCAGCTCCCGGCGCAGACCTGAGGGACCCCCTCGCCCCGGATCGAGTCGGGCGAGAAGGCTTCGTTAGGGTGAGGCCATGGCTACGACCGAGACGACAACCCAGACCGGCTCCTCCGCCAATGGCTTTCTTCCCGCCTCTGAGATCGGCCTCCGCCATCCCGACGAGTTCGCGGGCGTCTACGACACCTGGCCCCGGGGAGATCGCCCAGCGGCGATCCGCGAGGCGGCGGCTACCTACCGCGAGCGCTTCGCCCGTCCCGACAATCAGGTGCGGGCGGTGCGCACGGTCGACATCGCCTCCGCCGGCTACCCGCTCCGGTTCGCGTTCGGCGGCGCGGCGGTCGGGCTCAACCCGTTCGTCAACATCCTCAACCGGCTCCAGGTGATCCAGTTCACCGACTTCGAGGGGCGGCTGCGGACGCTCGCCTACGAGGCGACGGTGACCGCAGGGCCCGCCGAGGCGCCCTTCTACGAGCAGCTGATCGAGAAGGCCGGCGACTTCCTCTCCCACCGGGTCTTCGCCACCTACTACAACACGGTCGAGGAGGCGCTACGGCAGACCGGCCTGCGGCCCGAGGACGTCGACTACGTCAGCTTCGACCACCTCCACGTCCAGGACGTCCGCTTCATCTTGGGTACGAGCGAGCCAGGTCCCGACGGCAAGGGGCCGATGCCGGCGCTGTTTCCCAACGCCAAGCTGATCGCCCAGCGCAAGGAGTGGGACACCTTCGAGAGCCTTCACCCGATGCAGTGGGCCTGGTACGTGAGCCAGGGCGTTGACGGGGTGCCGACCGAGAACGTCGTCCTGGTCGATGGCGACGTCGAGCTGGGGGAGGGGA
>JBPCOO010000285.1:0-5047 GCA_051000155.1 Solirubrobacterales bacterium
AACCACAAGGGCAACGTCGCCGAGGCGATGATCTACGCGCGTGCGATCCAGCTCGGCCTCGATGTGCTCCTGCCGGCGGGCGAGCACTCTCGCTACGACATGGCCTTCGATCTCGAGGGGATCGGGATCCAGCGGGTCCAATGCAAGTGGGCCCGGCTCGCGGGTGCAGTGATCATCGTCAAGCTCGAGAGTTCTCGCTATACGCCGGCTGGCCGTGTCACCACCACCTACTCTCATGGTGAAATCGACTTGGTGGCCGCCTACTGCGAAGAGCTCGATTCCTGCTATCTCATTCCAATTTCTGAGGTCGCCGGCAAGACCACGTTTCAGCTCCGCTTGGAACCGCCGAGAAACGGCCAGCGGGCTGGGCTAAACTACGCCTCCGGTTACGAGTTCTCTGGGGCTGTAGCTCAGTTGGCTAGAGCGCCGGTATGGCATACCGGAGGTCAGGGGTTCGAATCCCCTCAGCTCCATGAGGCAAAGGTTCGCCCCGACCAGACGAAGGTCGGGGCGAACGAGTTCCGCAAACGCTTCGGTTGGTACATGGAGCGCGCGGCAGCCGGCGAGAGCTTCGAGGTGACCCGGCGGGGCAAGTCCTATGTGGTCCTGAACGGGCCGAACGTGGACCGAGGGCTGGCCGCCGCGGGAGCCAGTTCGAACCCCACCCCCCCTCAACCCAGCTCAGCCAACTTCCGCTCGGCTCGCGGGGCGAACAGGGGGTCGAAGCGCGGGGTCTCGGAGAGGAGGCCTCCCAGTAGTCGACGGGCGCGGGCGTCCTCGCCGTTGGCGGCGGCGATCATCCCGGCGTGGTAGCGGAACTGGGGGATCTCGGTGCCGAGCCTCATCGCCTTGCGCGACAACTTCGCGGCCTCCTCGGTCTTCCCGGCCGCCAGCAGCACCCAGGAGTAGGCGTCGGCGGAGGAGACGCTCGGAGATGCCTCCCACACCCTCTCCCCCAGCTCGAGTCCGAACTCGGCGTCGCCATGGTCGGCCTCGAAGATCACCTGACCCGCGTCCGCGGTCTGGCCCGCTGCCAGCTCCTGCTGGTGTAGCTTGCTGAGGATGGCGTAGTGGCGGTCGGCGTCGGCGTCGAGCCCCGCCGCCTGCTCCAATCGCCCGAGTTCATCGGCGTATTCGGTCAGCTCTTCCTGCTCCACCAATCCGCGGTAGCCCTCGATCGCCTCCCGTACCCGACCCCGGGCCGCGGTAACGTCAAGTAGACCGACCTCGGCCGAGCGGTAGTCGGGGAGACCGGCGAGGGCGCGCTCGTAGGCGTCGGCGGCGTCGCCGTAGCGGCCGTCGCGGAAGTAGAGATCGCCGAGCAGGCTGACCGGGAATGCGCCGGCCTCGGTTCCCGGCAGTCCGGCCCCGGCCGCTAGCCGCATCGCCCGCAGGGCGGCACTCTCGTTGCCGTGGAGCTCCTCGAAGTAGGAAAGCCGTGTGTAGGCGGCTAGGCCGGGTTTGAGCTTGAGCAGCTCCCCGATCGCCGCGGCGGCTTGCTCGTAGCGACCAAGCTCGATCCGACCGTCGATCAGAGGTGGGTAGGGCGCGAGCAGGTCGGGCTCAATCTCGCGGGCGCGCTCGGCAAGAGCCAGACCGGTTGCGAAGTCATGCCGGACCAGCGCCAGGGTCGCCTGGCCGGTGATCGCGGCAACGCTCCGCGGGTCATTGGCTAGAGCCTGCTCGTAGGCCTCCTCGGCCGGGACGTAGAAGGCGGAGTCAGCGGTCTCACGACTCCGCTGGTAGTAAGCGTCACCGAGTCGGGCGGCGGTTTCGGCGTCGGTCGGATCAGCGGCAAGCTCTGCCCGCAGGCTGGCGACCAGGATCTCGGTCTCGCCGCCTGAGGCGCTTGCGTCGTCCACCGCGACCGTGGCGAGCGGAGCCGAGGGGGCGGAGCCTCGATTGAACAGCGTAAAGGTGAGAATTAACGCCAGAAATACGAGCGGCGCCGCCGTCCAGCGCAGGGCTCTAAGGCGACGAGCGGACCGCCGGCGTTGATCAGTCCGCGCGGGGTCATCTTGGGAGTCGTGGGCCCCTCCAGGGGCCACCGACGGCTGCGTTGGTATCCGGGGCCGATGGGGCACGTGCTATCCCTTCGTCAGCTCCGCGGGCCCCGGACCGGGTGCCGCCGAAGCGACACCCGGCCCTCGGGAGCCCGGTTGCTTAGTTCCCGCCTGCGGGGACCGGCTCGTGAGCCGGCTCGATCCGCTGGGAGGGGTTCGACTCGAACCCGGAATCGGGTGCGGCCAGGTACGGGAACTTCGACAGGAACGGCTTGTCGTTCTGGTCGACCCCGTCCCCGAGCGGCACCTCATTGTCTACCAGGAACCCGGCGACGACCTGGAGGTCGATGTCGACGACATCGTCGATCAGGCGTCGACCGTTCGGGTAGCCGGCGTTGTCGCCACCGATCACGCCGAAGCGTGACGGCGAGCTGCTCGGTGGGACGCCGAGGTTGATCTTCAACGTGTCAACCGGCGTTCCGCCGTCCTTGCCCGAGTGCTCGTTGAGCCCGGGAATGCCCTGCAACACGGCCTGGACGATGTCATCGCGGTTGTTCTCGGGTGCGTTGACATCGAACAGGGCGTTGAGGACCGCGGCCAGCTCCGGCTTGAGCACGAACGACGCGTATAGGTCGGCGTCTCGGTCGGGCCTGGTGCGGTTGAACTTGTCCTTGCTGCCGAGCGGAATGATCACCTCGTTGACGAGGGGGTTTCCGAGCCGAGAGACCTGGACGTACCGGTTCTTGACCTGCTTCTTGCCGCGGCCAATCTTGCGATTGGTGCTGACGTTGTAGTCGCGGCTGGAGAACTCGAGCTTACGGCGCTCGGTACTCGCCCAGACGCCAACCACGGCGTTGTCGGCATCGGGACCCGAGACGGACTTACCGTCGTTGGTGATCTCGTTCTCGGGAATCTGCAGCACCGTCGACTCGATCGAGTAGCCGGAGAAATCGTCCTTGCCCTCGCCCTCGTTGCCGGTGCCCTCGCGGATGTTGATCGCGTCGAAGGTGGCGCCGAGATCGACGAAGAACGGATCATCCCGCTGTCCGGCGAACGTGCGCGTGCCATTTCCGAGTGTGACCGTCGCCTGGTTGGTGAACTTCTGGTAACTGGGGAACGTCTTCGGGCCGATGTTCGGCGGTGCCACCGGCAGATTCCTGCCGATCGTGGTCCGCTTCGCAACGTTGCCCTTTGACGGAACCTGTTCCTTGATCAGCTTGTACGTCTGGCTGATGTTCAGGCCGGGATCACTGAAGTCCTCCGTGCCGGGACCGGCATACAGGAAGGAGTTCGGGTTCGCGATGTTGGTCGAGAACTTGTACTTGTACCGAATCTCAGGCACGCCATCACCCGTGTTGTCGATGTTGATGTAGTACTTGGCGTTGTCGTCAAAGCGGAAGAAGTTCGGCCCGTTCGCCGGAACCTCACCCGGAATCCAGTTGGCGACGACGGTGAGCGAGTTCGGCTCATCATCGGCGGTGAAAGCGTAGGTGTCGGTGTTGTCCCCGGTCGGGTCGAGCATGATGTTCGGCGCCTCGCGGTGACTGGAGCCGCTGCTCAATGGCACGGCGATCGCCACGGCGGCGACACCGGCCACAAGCACGGCAACCCGTCGTGCGGTGATCCTGGGTCTCATCTGGGTCGTACTCCTCTTTGGTCGTTTGATACCTGCATCGGCAATGAAGGTGGGCACGACCGAGACCATATGATCACCAGTCCATGACTTCGCTCCAGACCTACCTACGCACGCGGCTCGACCTTGGTTCAGTGCCGCCTAAAGATCCGCTTCGGCGATTCTCGACTCGCGTCGGCAGCTTCGCCGTGCTCGCCGTGCTCGCCGCCACCCTGCCGGCCGGTTGTGGCGGCGATGGCGATGACTCGGCCCCGTCGCCTACTCAACTCGCCCCGCGCGTCGAGCGGCCGATCGAGGTCGGGGGCACGCCGACGGCGATCGGCGTCGGAGAGGGCGCCGTCTGGGTCGCCGACAACACCGGTGGAGCCGTCAGAGAGATCGACCCCGCCACGCGCAAGGTGGTCGGCAAGCCGATCCAGGTCGGCAATGGACCGAGCGCGATCGCCGTCGGCGAGGGCGGGGTCTGGGTCGCCTCGGGAGACGACCGCGTCTACCGAATCGATCCGGCCGAGCGAACCGCCGAGCGAGCCGAGATAGACGTCGGCGATCCCCGCGGCATTGCCGTAGGCGAAGGGTCGGTCTGGGTCACCAGCAGCATCGATGAGACCGTCACCCGCCTCGACCCGACGAGCCTGCAGGCCGTCGGCGAGCCTATCCCGGTCGGGGGGCGACCGGGAGACGTCGTCGTCGGCGACGGCCGCGTCTGGGTCGTCGGCAACGAGGACGGGACCGTGACCGAGATCGAGGCCTCCTCCGGTGAGGTCGCCAACACGATCGAGGTCGGCGAGTTCGGGGCGTTCGCGTTGGCGCTCAGCGAAGATGGTCTCTGGGTCGCGCGGGCATCCAGCCGGCTTGCCAACGAGATCGAGTTGGTCAAGATCGATCCCGACTCCGGCGAGATCGCCGGGGAACCGATCGCGCTTCCAAACGCGGCCATTCCGGTCCGGCTGGCGACCGGCGAAGGCGCGCTCTGGGCGACGCTCCTGGGAGGCCTGCGCCCGCCGCGCACCAAGCGCCTTCCCGCCGAGGTCGCCTACCTACCCACCGGCGCCGAGACGCTCGCCCCGGAGAGGCTCGAGGTCGGTGACCAACCGTCAGGGATAGCAGTCGGCGAAGGAGCGATCTGGGTGACCAGCGCTGACGAGGGCATCGTCACCCCGATCTCCCCCGGTTAAGAGACCATCCAGGACTAAGGCTATTCGCCGACGTCGAGGATGATCTCGCCGCGCTCGGCCCTGCGAACCTCGAACTCCAGCTCGCAGCTTTGCTCCAGCTCCCGCAATAGGTCGATCGGCTCGCTCAAGCTGACCTCGATGTTGGCGCGGCCCTCGGAGAAGCGGCGGATCGAGATCTCCTCGGTGGCGCCGATCGCGTTGGCGGCATCCTCGAAGCGGATGAGCTGGGAGAAGTC
>JBPCOO010000332.1:0-5525 GCA_051000155.1 Solirubrobacterales bacterium
CGAGGTGATCGTCGTCGGCGCCGGCCTCGCCGGACTGGTGGCCGCACGGGAGCTCGCCTTCGGCGGAGCCTCGACGGTCGTCCTGGAGGCGAGGGACCGCGTCGGCGGTCGGATCGAAGCGGCCGCAATCGGC
The DNA here is from genome assembly GCA_051000155.1 of Solirubrobacterales bacterium. Classification (GTDB taxonomy): domain Bacteria; phylum Actinomycetota; class Thermoleophilia; order Solirubrobacterales; family 70-9; genus CAXMST01. The sequence continues at coordinate 134 of JBPCOO010000332.1, forward strand.
GACGGCCACGAGGTCCAGCTCGGGGGCCAGTGGATCGGGCCCACCCAGGAGCGGATCAAGGCGTTGGCCGAGAGCTTTGAAGCCGAGACCTACCCGACCCCCGACGAGGGCAAGCACGTGCTGGAGCTGGAGGGGAAGCGCAGCCTCTACAGGGGGACCATCCCCAAGCTTGGTCCGCTGGTGCTGCTGGACATAGCCCTCACGCGACGCAAGCTCGAGGGCCTCACCTCCAAGCTCGTGCCGGGGCGCCCCTGGGAGCATCCCGACGCCGAGGAGCTGGACCTCCAAAGCTTCGCAAGCTGGCTCGAGGAGAACGTCCGAACCGAGCGGGCGCGGACCCTGATCAGGGTCGCCGGTCGAACCGTCTGGGGTGCCGAGCCGGAGGAGCTGTCGCTGTTGCACGCTCTCTTCTACATCCACTCCGCCGGCGGTTTCGACTCGTTGTTCGATACCGAGGGCGGGGCTCAGCAGGATCTATTCGTGCGGGGCTCCCACCGGATCGCGCGATTGCTCGGGGATGCGCTCGGCGAGCGGCTGCATCTCGACTCCCCGGTCGAGCGCATCAGCGAGGTCGATGGCGGCATCGAGGTCGAGGTCTCGGGAAGCCGGAGCTTTCGCGGACAGCGGGTGGTGGTCGCCGTACCGACCGGACTGCGCTCGGAGATCGAGTTCTCCCCGAGGCTCCCGACGCCATCCGAACAGGTGGCCGAGCTGGCCCCATTGGGGCAGACGGCAAAGTGCTTCGCGATCTACGAGACGCCGTTCTGGCGTGAGCAAGGCCTCAGCGGCGCGGCCGTCAGTGACGTCGGGCCGGTGACGCTGACCTTCGATTGCTCGATCCCCGGGGACGAGCGGGGGGTCCTGGTCGGCTTCGTCGGCGGCTCCGACATCCGCTACTGGAATCGGCTCGATGCCGACGAGCGTCGCGAGAGCGTGCTCGGTTGCTTCGAGCGGATGTTCGGCGAGCACGCCAGCGACCCGCTCACCTACCTCGAGCGGGACTGGGGGGCGGAGATGTGGATCGGCGGCGGGCCGGTGGCGGTAATTGGGCCGGGGGCCTGGACGCGCCTGGGCCCTGCGCTGGCGGAGCCGGTCGGTCGAATCCACTGGGCCGGGACCGAGACCGCCGACCGATGGGCCGGCTACATGGACGGGGCGGTGCGCTCGGGCGAGCGCGCGGCGGCCGAGGTGCTGGCGGCGTTGTGACCGGGGCTGTGGTGCTCCCGGGAAACACCGCAAGGGCCTACTGCTGGCCGCAGGGCCTCGCCTGCTCCTATGTGTCGCCGTCGATCCGGCGGCAGCGGTAGACGCGGACCCGATCGCTGATCCCCTTGAGGCTCTTGCGGCCCGCGTCGGAGAGGTCGAAATGGTCTTCCAGCTCGGTCGCCAGGTCCGGCCCGACCAGGAGGCTCCCCGGGCGGGCGATGCCGGTGATCCGGTCGGCGAGGTTGACGGTGCCGCCGAAGATGTCACCGGCGCGCTGAACCAGCACGCCCTTGGCCATCCCGGCGCGCAAGACCGGGAACTCGTCGCCCTCAGCCGCCGCCGCGTCGAGCAGGTCGAGTAAGGCATTGGCGAGCGCAACCGGATCGGGCGAGGAGAACATGGCGGCGTCTCCGACCATCTTCACCAGCCGGATCGGCTCGCCGGCGGCATCGCGAGCGAGCGCGTCGAGGCGACCGGTGACCCGACCGAGCTCCTCCGGAGGGACCTGCTCGCCGAGTTGGGTGAAGTCCACCAGGTCGGCGAAAGCGATCGCCAACTCTTCGCCCTCGCCGTCATCCCGACCGATCCCGTCCGCGTCGATTGCGGTGTGTCTGAGTTGCTGACGGAGATGGAGCCTGAAAGCGTGATCGAGCATCGGCGGGACCAGCGGCGTCAGGGTCTTGGTCACTTGGTCGAAGCGCTGGGCCAGGTCGTACTCGGTGTCTCCCTCGCTGACCATTGCCTCAGCCATCGCTTGACGAACGGCGGCGGCAAACTGGGACATCGAGACGGCGATCACCCGGGCGATTCCCTCGATCGCCTCCTGATCCAGGCCAACGTCCAGGAGCTTGCGGGTCCGCTCGGCCGCCTCGACGTCGTCCTCGGTCAGCTCGAGGGCATCACCGCCCACCGAGACCATCCCCAGCGAGCGCTGGAGGCGCTCCATCATCTCCGGCTCGATCCCGGCCCGCTCCGCCACCTCCGCCGCCGAGAGCGATGCCTCGCCGGTGAGCCGACGCTCGACCCAGAGCAACGCCAGGCGCCCCTCGGCAGCCGCCTCTTTGAGCTGATCGAGATCGAAGCCGTCATCACGTAGATCCACGAGGAGCTGGATGCGAGCGTCCCGGGGCCTACCCGAGAGCCCGGCGAGGAGGCCAAACTGCTCGAAGGTGATCTCCTCGGTGTCCATCGAAGACCATTCTGTCGTCTTGGGAGGCCGACCGCGTGTTAGCCGTGACCCACCGGGGCCTCCACCCCCGCTCCCGACCCCGCCGGGCGACCCGACCGGGGACGTATGATCGCGTGGATGAGCGGCGGCCGCGAGATCGAGATCCCCATCTTCGAGCTGCCCTTGGTAGCGCTTCCCGGCGAACGGGTGCCGCTGCACATCTTCGAGGATCGTTACAAGCGGATGATCGGCCACGCGCTGGAGACCGCGGAGCCGTTCGGGATCCTACTTCGAGATGAGGAGGAGCCGCGCGAGGTGGGGTGCAGCGCGTCGGTCGAGCAGGTGCTCGAGCGCTTCGACGACGGTCGGATGAACATCGTCGCCCTCGGAGTCGAGCGGTTTCGAGTGGTTGACCAGCGCGGAGGCGAGGAGGACCCCCGGGCACTGGTGGAGCCGCTGGCGGAAGCGGGCGCCGACGCGGATCCCGCGGACGCCCACTCGGCCTTCGCCGCACTGGTCGAAGCGGTCGGGGGCGAGATGCCGACCGAGCTCGCCGGGACCGCCTACGGCATCGCCGCCCGAGTCGAGCTTCCGGTCGAGTTCAAGCAAGAGCTGCTGGAGACCGAGGAGGAGGAGCGACGGATGATCATGGTGCGAACCCAGCTCCGGCGCCTCGCCGCCCAAGCCAAGCGCACCGCCGAGATGGCCGAGATCGCCCGGACCAACGGCCACGGACCGGTGGACGGGCTGGCGCGGTAGCTCCAGCGAGCTCGTCTACCGATAAACCTTGGGCACGCCGGAGGCAGGCCTGAAGTCGAGCGACGCGGATGTAGCGCTAGGAGCAACTCTTCGTCGCTCGGCGCCGGAGGATCGTGGCTACCCAGCAGCTCGCGGCGGGCCGCCCCTCACGCGACCGCCACCGCGCCACCGCGTCTGGGGTCGCCGCCGCCCACCAGCTCACCCGTGGCGGGGTCTCGGGAGACGGCGTGGACGCCGCCGAAGAACAGGTTCTGGGACCCCCAGCGGAGGATCTGGTGCGAGCCGCGCTCGAGCCGCTCCAGCGCCTCTTCGTCAACCCCCGGCTCAGCATGGACGGCTCCGCCCTCGAAATGCACCCGGGGGGCGCGGACGGCATCGCCAACCTCGTTGCCGTCGCCGATCAGCCGAAGGATCGTCTGGGTGATCGCCGAGCGGATCCGGTTGGAGCCGCCGCTTCCCAGGCCCAGCTCCAGGCCGTCACCGCGCAGGACCACCGTCGGCGCCATCATCGACGGCATCCGCCTACCCGGCGCGGTCTGGTGGAAGCCGAGCGGATTGAGGTCCTCCTCACCGAGCATGTTGTTGACATGGACGCCGGTCCCGGGGACCAGCAACCCTGATCCGGTGCCGTTGGAGCAGGTAACGCTGGCGCAACGACCATCGACGTCGATCGCGGTCAGGTGAGTCGTCGAACCGAGCAGATCATCATCGGTTGTCTCGGCATCCCGCTCGGCGGCCTCCCCGGCCCGCAGCAACGCTCCCGTTCGCGAGGCCGCCCGGGCCAGCGCGTCCTCGCTGAGGAACTCCCCGGCGAACCCCTCCTCGTAGAGCCCGGCGAGGAAGCCACGAGTGCGTGCGGCCTGCGACTCCTCCATCGCCGCCACCAAAGCCTCGACTCCGTGCTCTCCCACCCGCTCGAGGATGTCGAGGGCGTAGGCAATCAGGATCCCGCCCGAGGATGGAGGCGGATTGGTGAGGATCCTCCTACCGGCGAAGCGTGCCTCGACCGGCACGCGCGCGATCGGTCGGTAGGCCGCCAGGTCCTCGTTCGCCAAGGCCCCCCCACGCTCACGGACGAAGTCGCAGATCCTGCGGGCGATATCGCCCCGGTAGAACGGCGTCGAGCCCTCCTCGCCGAGGCGCTCGAGCGCGGTGGCGAGCTCCGGCCAGCAGAATCTCTCGCCCTCGCCGAGCAGCCGTCCTCCCGGCGCGTAGATCTCCCGGCCCTCGGGCTCGTGGACGAGGATCGGGGCCAAGATCTTCAGCAGGAAGGTCTGCTGAGCGTTCATCTCGACGCCCTCGCGAGCGAGCCGCACCGCGGGCTCGACCAGTCTCGCCAGCGGCATCGAGCCGTAGCGCTCACAAGCCTCGGCCAGGCCCGCCGGCACCCCCGGAACTCCGCAGGAGGCGGCGCCGATGTAGAAGACCTGGATCGTGTCGCCGAAGTCGACTTCGACGGGGACCAGCTCTGCGAAACGCCGCTGGCGGCTTCGCCCCGGAGCCGCGACGAAGAAGTCGAGGAGCACGTCGTCGCCGGCGGGGTCGTGGATCAACATGAAGCCGCCGGCCCCCAGGCCGGTCAGCGGGCTCTCCGTCGTCAGCGAGGCAGCCACCGCAGCCACCGCCGCGTCGACCGCGTTGCCGCCTTCCCGCAGCGCCCAGGCTCCCGCCTCAGCGGTCTCGGGATGCCCCGCGGCTACGGCGCCCTTGCTCACGTTAGCCCCACCCGCGGGCAGCCGAGCCTCAGTTGGGAATGAACTCGGGAACGTCGATATCGAGATCGCCCCCGCCCTGCTCGTAGCCCCGGACCTTGCGTGATCCCGACTGGGTACTGGAGGCGCGACGGGCCGAGGGTCGCGCGGTCGAGCGGTGGATGCCGGTGGAGGTGCCGTCGGCCCGGCGCCCCTTCGAGTCGAAGCGGGTGGCGATCACCGTCACCCAGATCTGCTCGTCGAGGGTGTCGTCGACGTTGGCGCCAAAGATGATGTGCGCATCCGGGTGTGCAGCCTCCTGGATCACCTTGGCGGCCTCAGAGATCTCCACCAGGGAGAGATCCCCGCCGCCGGTGATCGACAGCAGGATCGAACGAGCGCCCTCGATCGAGGTTTCGAGCAGCGGCGAGGAGATCGCTCGCTGGGCGGCGTCGCCGGCGCGGTTGTCGACGGCGCCCATCCCGATCCCCCGCAGTGCCGGACCGGCGTCGCTCACCGCCGTCCGCACGGCGGCGAAGTCGAAGTTGGTTAGCGCCGGGAGGGTGAG
>JBPCOO010000348.1:0-3029 GCA_051000155.1 Solirubrobacterales bacterium
CGCTGCTCCTCCAGCTCGGTGACGTGTTCCTTGGCACGCTCGTACTCCTCCTCGGCCAGCGGGTTCACCGGCCCGAGCTGTTCGCGGCGTCGGATCAGCCGCTCGATCTTGACCTCCACCCCGGAGCGCTCGTCCTCCTCGAGCGCGCGCGGCTCCGGTGCTTCCTCCAGCTCCAGCTTCCTGACCAACTCGGCCAGTTCCTCAGCCGCGCCCTCGCGCCGGTCGCGGAGGTGTGCGGCCTCGACCTCGGCCTCGGTCACCCGCTCGGCGACGGTCCGGAGCTTGGAGTGGATCTCGGCCTCGACCCGCGAGCACTGCCGCAACTCCACCGCCAGCTCGTCTCCGGTTGACTGACCGACGACCCGCTCCTCCATCGACGCGGCCCGTTCTCCAACCGCATCACGAGCCCGAGCGAGAGCCGAGCAGACGGTCGCCAGCTCCTCCGCCAGCTCGGCCTCGCCCTCAACCCTCCGGTGGAGCGAATCCTGGCGGCGGTGGCCGAGCATGTCCTCGGCGCGGCGAGCCGAACGCACCGCGCGCTCGGCTCCGTTGCGCACCCTGGCTAGCGCGGCGAGCCGGGCCTCGACCTCGGTGGCCCGCCCGGCCTCCCCGATCCCCTCGGTCGCCTCCCCGAGCGCCTTCGAGGCGGACTCAAGCTCGGCGGCCAGCGCCGCCTCGGCGTCCTTCTCGGTTGCGCGCAGCTCGGCCGCCAGGGCGCCGAGGTCCGCGCGACGGCGCTGGACGGCGCTCCGTAGCTCCGCCTCGCGCCCGGCAACCGACTCCGTCCGCGCCCCGATCCGCTCATGGGCGGTCCGGATCGCGCTCAGATCACCCCAGACGGCACTGCGCTCCCGGTCCCGATCGGCCAGGCGCTCCTCGATCGCCGAGCGTCGCTCGGCCGCCACCTTCAGCTCCGCCTCGAGCCCCTCGCGCTCCGCGCGCGCCGCCGCCGCTTTGGCCTCGGCGGCGGAGAGGTCACCCGCCCCGGAGGCGAGTCGGTCGCGGACCAAGTTCACCCGCAGCTCCATCGTCTGCCGCTCAAGCCGGGCGTGGGTCTCCGCCGCGTTCGCCTGGCGCCTCAGGGGCCGCAGGCGGGAGCGCGCCTCCCGCTCGACGTCGAGGGCGCGATCGAGGTTCTGACGGGTGCGCGCCAACTTGAGCTGGGCCCGGCGGCGGCGCTTGCGATGCTTGCCGAGCCCGGCGGCCTCCTCGATCAGCATCCGTCGATCCCGTGGCTTGGACAGCACGATCTCCTCGACCTTGCCCTGGCCGATGACCGAGTGCATCTCCCGGCCGAGGCTGGCGTCGGAGAGTGCGTCGGTGACGTCGGCGAGGCGACAGCGGGCGCCGTTGAGCCGGTACTCCCCCTCGCCGTGGCGGCGGTCGAGCTTGCGGACGACCGAGATCTCGGAGAACTCCGAGCCGGCGGCACCGTCGGAGTTATCGATAACTACCTCCACCTCGGCCGCGGGGCGGGCAGCGCGCTCGCGGCCACCGGCGAAGATCACATCCTGCATCGACTGGCCGCGGACCGCCAGCGGGCTCTGTTCCCCGAGCGCCCACAGCACGCCGTCGGTGATATTGGACTTGCCGCAGCCATTGGGACCGACGATCACGCTCACGCCCGGGGAGAACTCTATCCGGGTGCGCTCGGGAAAGGACTTGAACCCCTTCAGCGATATCGATTTGAGGTGCATCGGCCTCCTCTTTGTAGAGCACCAACCACCGCAGAAACGATCGGTGGACCGCCTCCAAGCCTGCTGAGTCGATCGGACGGACCGCCGACGCCGCGAAAGCCGCTGCTAAGACGAAGAATCGAGCGCCATCGCCCGCTCCGCAGCCGCCTGCTCCGCCGTCTTCTTGGTCGAGCCGACCCCCACTCCCACCAGCTCCTCGCCCGCCCGTGCCTCAACCTTGAACACGCGCCGATGGGGAGGCCCGGACTCCCCGACCACCAGGTAGGTGACCGTTCTTCCCTGCCGGGCCAACTTCTCCTGGAGGGCACTCTTGAAGTCCAGCATGGTTTTGCTCGCGAGTTGGATCTGGGGCTCGAACGCGGTCCGGATCGCGGCCGCGGTCGGCTCTACTCCGTACTGCAAGTAGCAGGCGCCGATCAGCGCTTCGGTGATCGAGGCCAGCGCCCGCTCGCTGGCGAGCATCTCCTCCGGGACGATGCCGCCATCGGGCGGCTCGTGCCCCAGCGCCGCCACCCGCTCGGGCACCCCCAATAGCAGCGCGATCTCCGCGCACGCCCGCCCGCTGACCGCTTGGCCGTGGATCTTGGTCAACCGACCGATGTCCGAGCGCGGGAAGCGGGAGTAGAGCTCCTCGGCGATGGTCAGCCCGAGGACGCTGTCGCCAAGGAAGGCGAGGCGACCCCAGGAGTCCACCCGTCGTTCAACCCAGGAGCTATGGGTTAGCGCCTGCCGCCTGGCCTCGGCATCCAGGCCCTCGACCAGCCCGACCAATGCGCGGACGTCCTCCGGTCCACCGCTGGCGGCCTCGGGGCGAGCGGGCACGGCACTAGGGGAGGCGCTCGGCGACGAAATCGACGGCCTGGCCGACGGTCTCGATCTTCGCCGCCTGCTCCTCACTCATGGTGATTCCGTAAGTGTCCTCCAACTCCATCACCAGCTCGTAGAGGTCGAGCGAGTCTGCATCGAGGTCGTCACGAAAGTGGGCATCGCGGGTGATCTGGTCGGCGGGGACCTCGAGCTCGGTCGAGAGGTGCTCGCGCACCTTCAACATCACCTCGTCTTTGGCGGCGGCAGCTTGGCTCATTGACCCAGATGGTCTATCACGCCCGGGAGGACCGCGTCCCGGCGCCATCGGTCCGCAGCTCCGAGCGACCGACGCCGGAGTCGGCCAGCAGGGCCGTGGTGCGCTCCACGGCCCTCGCCCGAACCGACGCCGCCGCGAGGCGCATCTGGTTGGCGATCCCCTCCGGCCCGGCGGAACCGTGGCCGACGACCGCCACCCCGCGCCGGCCCAGCAGGATCGCGCCGCCTCTGGCGTCAGGATCCATCCGC
>JBPCOO010000077.1:0-7026 GCA_051000155.1 Solirubrobacterales bacterium
TCTGGTCACGGTCGGCGACGAAGCCGAAGTCCAACCGACCGCGGTAGCTGAAGGCGGTGATGTTGAGCCCGACCCCGTCGGTGATCACCGACACCGGGTAGTTGCACTCCACCTCAGCGCCGCCCAGGTAGAGGGGAAACTGCGGCCCGGGCACGTTGGAGATGACCAGGTTGTAGAGCGGGCGCATGCGCTGGGCGACGCCGAGTTGCAGCGCGACCCGGGCCGCACGGGCGTTGATCGCGGGCGGGATGAACTCGGTCACGTCCTGCAACAGCTCCGCCGGCATCGCGTTGTGGCGATGCTTGGCCGCCAGCATCGCCTCCCGTGCCCGCTCCACCCGACCGATCGGATCGGCTACGTCGGTGGGGATCGGGACGATCATCACGCTGATCCGGTTGCCGTAGGTCCCCATCTGATCATCGGTGCGGACCGAGACCGGGATCTGAGCGAGCAGCGGCTGGTCGGGGAGGGCGTCGTTGGCAACCAGCCAGCGGCGGACGGCGCCCGCGCAGATCGCGACGACGACATCGTTGACCTTGACGTCGAGGGCGTCCTTTACGTCCTTGACCTGCTCCAGCGAGAGCGAGCCGAACGAGAACCTGCGGTGGGCGCTGATCGAGCCGCTGAACGGGGTCGGCGGCGCGTGCATTCGCGGTCGCTCGATGATCTCGCCGTCGGGGCCGCCGCCGATCAGCCCCCGCACCCTGGAGGCGGCCCGGCTGACCCGCTCGGCTCCGGGAATGCCGAGGATGGAGGGGGCGACATCGAGGTAGGGCAAGGTGGAGGGAAGCGCTCGCAGCGTCCGCACCGGCTGCATTGGCAATGCCGCCAGGCCCCGACCGAGCATCTCCAGCGATCCGGGCTCGGAGGCATCGGGATCCGGTAGCTGCTCGGGCTCGGGCTCGGGGATCTCGCGCCCGCTCGGCTCGAGGTCGAACAGCACCCCCATGATCTCCGCCCCCGACATGCCGTCGATCATCGCGTGGTGCATCTTCGAGAGCAGCGCGCAGCGACCGTCCTCGAGCCCCTGGATCAGATACAGCTCCCATAGCGGTCGAGCTCGGTCGAGGTGGCGGGAGGCGATCCTGGCGACCTGCTCGGCCAGTCGTTTGTCGTCGCCGGGGTCCGGCAGCGCCAGCTCGCGGGTGTGGTATTCCAGGTCAAAGCTCGGGTCCTCGATCCAGTAGGGACGGTCGAGCCCGAGCGGGACCTCGGCCAGCTTCCACCGCATCACCGGGAGCAGGTGAAGACGCTCGTCCAGTAGCTCACGGAGATCCTCGACTCGGAACGCGCCCCCCGGGCGGGCGGAGGGATCGAGGATGACCAGGCCGCAGACGTGGCCGTAGTGAGTGGAGCTCTCGATTGCCAGGAACTGGCTGTCAAGCGCGCTCAGCTGACGTTTCATACGTTCCCCTCATCCCTCTTGCGAACGATCTCATCCAGCATATGGGAGGCGACCGGGAGCCCGGCTTGGCTGATCCAACAGTGGGTAGTTCACGAAGCAAGCATCGACCTCATGTGCCTCTCAGCAGCCAATCCGCTCCCCATCCTCCCGCTTCGAGTGGCCAGCCGATGAGCGCCAAGCGCGTCGCAGTCGTGGGCGCCGGGATCTCCGGGCTGGTTGCCGCCGCCGAGATCGTCCGCGCCGGCCACGAGGTGCGAGTGTTCGAGGCGGGAGCCCACCTCGGCGGGCACACCAACACGGTCACCGTCGCCGAGGGCGAGCGGGAGCTGATGGTGGATACCGGCTTCATCGTCTTCAACGACCGTAATTACCCCAACTTCGAACAGATCCTGGCCGAGCTGGGCGTGGCCAGCCAGCCCTCGACGATGAGCTTCGGCGTATCCGACGAGGACGGGGAGTTCGAGTGGTCCACCCGTGGCCCGCTTGGCCTGTTCGCGATCGCCTCGAACCTGGCGAACCCCAAGTTCCTGCGGATGTTCGCCGACATCGCCAAGTTCAACCGCGAGGCCTCGGCCCTGCTCGACACCGACGAGATCGGTCCCTCGCTGCGCCAGTTCCTCGCCCAGAATGACTTCTCCGAGTACTTCATCGAGCGTCTGCTGGTGCCCCAGGCCTCATCGGTCTGGTCCACCTACCCGAGCCAACTCTGGGAGTTCCCGGCCCGATTCCTGGCGGAGTTCTTCGAAAATCACGGCACCCTCCAGTTCCGCAACCGGCCACAGTGGCGAACGATCGTCGGCGGCTCGAAGCGCTACATCGAGCCGCTGTGCAAGCCGTTCGAGGAGCGGATCGAGCTGGAGACGCCGGTGCGAGCGATCCACCGGACCGGCAACGGGGTCCGGGTGGAGACCGATGGGCACTCGGCCGATTTCGACGAGGTCGTGATCGCCTCCCACTCCGACCAGGCAATCGAGATGCTGGGGGAGCCGACCGCGGCGGAGGCGGAGATTTTGGGCGCGATCCCCTACAAGCGCAACGAGGCCGTGCTGCACACCGACGCCTCGATCATGCCCAAGCGGCGGGCGGCGTGGGCGAGCTGGAACTTCCACCTGAGGGCCGAGCGGGTGACCGAGACGACCCTGACCTACGACATGAACCGCCTCCAATCGCTCGACGCGCGCCGCAGCTACCTGGTGACACTCAACCGCACCGAGGACATCGACCCCGACCGGATCATCCGCCGAATCGACTACTCCCATCCCGTCTTCACCGAGGCCGGGATGGCGGCGCAGGCTCGCTGGGGTGAGATCAGCGGAGTCGACCGCGTCCACTACTGCGGCGCCTACTGGCGCTGGGGCTTCCACGAGGACGGCGCCTGGTCGGGGTTGCGGGTCTCCGAGGCGCTCGGGGGACGCGGCCCGGGGCTCGGCGGAGCGGTCGTGCCGGAGGTTCGCAAGCGGGCGGCGGTCGATCCCCGGGCATTGGAGATGGCTAGCTGATGGGCGGGCTTGGGACTATCGAAGCTGGTCTTTCGGCGGCGGCCTTCGCCCCCGCGGACCCCGGGGGCAGCGGCGGTCGCCCCGCCTCCGCGATCTATGAGGGCGTCGTCACCCATCGTCGCGGTGAGCCCGTCACCCATGCCTTCACCTACCGGGTATTCATGGCGCTGTTCGACCTCGACGAGCTACCGGAGCTGCTGGACCCGATCCCCTGGTGGACGGCGCGAGCCGACCAACGGGCGGCGGCAACCTTCCGTCCCTCCGACCACCTCGACTCGGGCGGACGCCCGCTGGCGGAGGTCGCCCGAGATCTGGTCGCGGCTGAGCTTGGACATCGTCCCGAGGGCCCGGTGCGGCTGCTGACCAATCCCCGCTACCTCGGCTTCGGCTTCAACCCTGTCTCCTTCTTCTACCTCTATGGCAGCGACGGTGAGACGGTCGAGGCGATGATCGCCGAGGTCACCAACACTCCCTGGGGGGAGCGCCGCAGCTACGTCCTCGGCGCGGGCTCAGACGGGTTGCGGGGACGCTTCGAGAAGGCGCTGCACGTGAGCCCGTTCATGGGGATGGATCAGGACTACCGCTGGCGCGCGCAGGCCCCTGGCGAGCGGCTATCGGTGACGCTCTCCAACTACGAAGGCGGCGAACGGATCTTCGAGGCGGGGGTCGCGCTGGACCGGCGGGAGATCACGCCGGCGCGGATGAAGCGCCTGCTCGCCGCCTACCCCCCGATGACCTTCGCCACCGTCGCCCGCATCTATTGGCAGGCGCTCAAGCTCGCGATCAAGCGGGTCCCATTCGTAGACCATCCCAACAAGAAGGACTAGTCCAATGAAGCTCTCGCGCAAGATGATCCACACCCTCCTCGCTCGGATCCAGTCCGGCCACATCGAGCTCCGTGAGACCTACCGGGGTGGCAAGCGACTCAACTTTGGCGACCCCTTCTCCGAGCGACGCGCCGTCGTTGAGATCCACGACCCCGAGGTCTACTCCCGACTGGTCCGCTCCAAGAGCATCGCCTTGGGGACCACCTACGCCGAGGAACTCTGGGACAGCCCCGACGTGCTCGCCTTCCTCAAGATCATCACCCGGGAGGTCGGCCGGGGGGACTCCCTACGCCAACGCTTCGCGCCCGTGCTGGCGCCCTTCCAGCGCCTCGGCTCGCTGAAGATGTTGAACACGAAGTCCGGCGCCCGCGAGAACATCGCCTCCCACTACGACGCGGGGAACGACATGTTCGAGCTGTTCTTGGACGCGGAGTACATGATGTATTCCTGCGCCTACTTCGAACACGATGGCCAGTCGCTGGAGGAGGCCCAGACGGCCCGGCTGGAGCGGATCTGTGAGCAGCTCGAGCTGCGACCTGACGACCACCTGCTGGAGATCGGCTCGGGATGGGGTGGGCTCGCCGTCCACGCCGCCAAGCGCTTCGGCTGCAAGGTGACCACGACGACGATCTCCCGCGAGCAGCTCGACTACTGCCGCAAGCAGGTACGCGAGGCAGGCGTCGAGGACCGGGTGACCGTGCTCGGCTCCGACTACCGCGACCTCACCGGCAGCTACGACAAGCTGGTCTCGATCGAGATGATCGAGGCGGTCGGCTGGGAGTGGTTCGACACCTACTTCCGCAAGTGCTCGAAGCTGCTCAAGCCCGACGGCCTCTTCTTCCTCCAGGCGATCGTCGTCGACGACGCGATCTATGAGACCGAGAAGCGGACCCGCAGCTTCGCCAACGAGCTGATCTTCCCCGGCGGTTGCCTGCCGTCGGTCAACGCGATCCAGAACTCGATCGCCAACGAGACCGACCTGCGGACTATCGAGCTGGAGGATATCTCCACCAGCTACGTGCGGACGCTGAATGAATGGAAGCGCCGCTTCGAGGCCAACGAGGAGCAGATCGCCGAGCTCGGCTACGACGAGAACTTCCGCCGGTTGTGGAGGCTCTACATGGCGATGTCCGCCGCAGGCTTCAGCGTCGCCCGCATCCGCGACGTGCAGATGGTCTTCGCCAAGCCGCGGTACGAGAGCCAGATCCCGGACCGGCCGGGGGTAGAGGTCGCGGCGGCGGCGTAGGCTGCTGCTCGCGCGGGGGCGCCGCGCTTGACGCGGGAGGGCGCGGGGCGGTCGCGGCTCAGGGCACCGGCCGGGCGCCGGGTCGAAGCGGCGGCGTAGGGGAGGTCGCGCCAGCCGCGGGTCAGGGCGCCAGCCATGGCGATGGGCGGCGCCCCGGACCCCACCACCCCGGCGGATGCGAGGCGCCCGGGGCGCCGCCCCGGTCGGGAAGCCACCGAACCCATGACAGTCATGGGTTTGGTCGTTTTTTCCCTCGCGTGAGCTTCTTTGGGGGCGCGCTGCTGCGCGCCGGGTTTTTAGGGGCATGGGACTTCCGCTCCAACCCAGGCGCTGGTCGACCGCCCACGTCGACTGACTGATTGCTTGCTACTCCGAGCGGCCGGAAGGGCACGTGACCATCGACCAACTGCGGGCGTGTGGGCTCTGCGATGCCTCCGTGCGCTACCGGGTTTCGATCGGTCGGCTCCATCGAGTTCGGCGCGGCCTTTACCGGATCGGCCCGGCCCGGAAGGCTCACCGCGCCGATGCCTTCGGTGCCTGGCTGACCGTCGGTCAGCACTCGTCGGTTGCAAGGCTCTCGGCAGCGTCACTTTGGAAGCTCGCGGTGAGCCACGAAGGCGACGCCCACCTTCTGGTCCGAAGGATGACCAAGCGCCAACGCGGCAAGGGCTTCAAGGTCCACTCATTCGCCGCGATGAATCAGCGCGACCGACGCATCATTGATGGCCTTCCGGTCACCTCCCCGGCGCTGACGATCCTGGATTGCGCCGCCGATCTGAGCACCCGGGAGCTCGAGCGGAGCCTGAGCGAGGCGCGCTCGCGCAACCTCGTGCGCCCCTCCCACTTCGCCGACCTTCGCCGGCGCGCGCCCGGGCGTCGAGGATGGGCTCAGCTGGGAGCCCTGCTGGCGGACGAGGCCGCGCCGGAGTTCACCCGAGTGGAGTCAGAGTCTCGCGCTCTGGAGCTGATCAGGAGGGCAGGCTTGCCCTCACCAAGGCGAAACTTCAAGCTGGGCAGCTACGAAGCGGACTTCTACCTTCCAAGCCTGCGGCTGGCGATCGAGATCGACGGGTTCGGCTCGCACGGAGGCAGAACGGCGTTCGAGAATGACCGCGAGCGAGATGCTGACTTGGCCTCTCTGGGAGTCGACGTTCGCCGACTGAGCTGGCGGCAGTTGACCGTCCTCGCCGACCAGACGACGGAGCAGCTCAGAAGCTATGCCCGGCATCGGGCCGAGGCCTTCGGCGCCACCGACCTCCTCTCCGCCGAGAAACGACCGAACCCATGACTGTCATGGGTTTGGTGGCTTTTCGGTAGCCGCCCATGCCCCAAGTTGCGTCGCTACAAGGCGTGGCCGTCCCCCTGACCCTCGCCGGCGCCACAGTCCCCAGTACTCCTACGGCGTGACCGTAATCTCGCCCTCGCCGGCGGCGACGTCGATGCGGAGGCCCTCGGGGGTGATCGTCGCGCCATCGGCGCTCGCACCGGCGGGGAGGTCGATTGCGACTCGGACCGCGCCGGGCCCGTCGGCGGTGTAGGTGATCCGCAGCGGCGTCGTGCCGTCGAGCTTGGCGCGGGTCCCATCGATCAGCACCTCCCCGACGTTCTCCAACTCCAGCTCGAGCGCGTTCTCGGCGGGCGCGCTCGGGATTCCGTCCCACTCGGTTCCCTCGATCGTGTTGACGCCGGTGAGGCCGTCGAGCGGGGCGGCGGCGCCCGGTCCGACGCTGGTGGTGTTCGGCTCGCCCTCACCGTAGGCGAGGCTCTTGGCATCGATCTCCCCACGGGCGGGGTCGGTGGCGGGCTCGCCGGTCCCGTCGCGCAGCTCCAGCTCGCTCACCCAGTAAGCGTGGTTGTGGATCAGGTCCAGCTCCGGCCGGTCCGCGGCGGGGATGTAGGCGTAGTTCACCCGGCTGGGATCACCGCTACGAGGCTCGTTGCCGAGGAAGTCCCGCGCCGGGCCCCACTGGTCCAGGATGGCGAGGGTGAAGTGCTCGCCCGGTGTGAACGACCAGAGCTGGCTGCGGAGGCCGAGGTCGTCGAAGCGGG
>JBPCOO010000012.1:0-7685 GCA_051000155.1 Solirubrobacterales bacterium
GCCAGCGGCCGCCTCGGCGACGAGTCCTACACGCTCGAGGTCTCCCGCCGGGGTGGCTCGGTCCAGCGAAGCGGTAGCTGCGATGTCTCCGGACCCGTCGCGACCTGCGTCGAGGGGACCTGGGACCCGGCGGCGACCGCGCCTCCGGCTGGCTGAGGCTGGCGGAGATCTTCCCGTCGCGGGGGCCGGCCACCTACCGGCCCCGGGCCGTTCGAGGCGCCTACCGCCGCGCCTACCGCCGCGCCTTGCGCAGGTAGGTCTTGATCTGAGCGCGGGCGATCTTCAGAAGATTGCCGTAGGGAAGGTTGACGTCGACCAGGTGCAGGCCCCAGTCGGCGGTGGGCGAATGGCGTAGCTCCTCGGAGTCACCGATCGGCTCGACCTCGAGCACGTGTGCGGGCTTGCCGTCGGCATCGGTGCCGCGGACGCAGCGGCCCTCGTAGCGATCGGCGGGCCGGACCCACGGGGTGGGTGCCATCGGCGGTCGCAGATCGTGGACTCCCGCGAAGGCGAGCCCGATCGAGCCGCGCGGTATCTCCGAGCGGGTCAGGTATTTGAGGCCGCGGGACTCTCCGCCCTTGAGCAGAGTTGGATTGGTGCAGGCGATCTCGAGGCCGGGGCCGTCGGGGAAGCCGAAGATCTCGGCGAAACGGCCGCCGGTCTGGCCGAAGCGCATCTCCGGCTCGATTTGGTTGTAGAGCGAGTAGGCGACGATGCACTTAGCGCCGCGCCGCTTCGAGCAGACCGGGATGTGCTGGAACTGCGCGCCGACCCGCTTGCCCTCGGGGACGACGATGTTGCCGCCCAACAGGAGGCCGGAGACGAACTGCTTGCGCAGCTTCCGGTTCGTATCGATCTCCTCGGCGAGCAGGCGCCCGAGCATCCCCGTTCCCTGGGAATGGCCGATCAGGGTGAAGCCACGCCCGCGATTGTGATTCTCCAGGTAGTCGTAGAAGGCCTCCTTGACGTCGGAGTAGGCCAGCTCGGCACCGGCCTGGAGCTGTTCGGTGGTGGCGGCGAACAAGGAGGGGATCGTCAGCTGGCGATAGAGCGGCGCGTAGGTGCGGCACAGCTGGGAGAAGCGTCCGGCCTGGACCGAAGCCACGTCCTGGATCGGCGGGTCGGGGTTCTTGTTGGCGTTGGTCGTGGGTTGGTCGCTCGCTGTCGGGTAGACGTAGAAGCAGTCGGTCTTGGGATTGGAGCGTTGCTTGGGGGTGATCACCCGCTCGGTGCCATTGGGCGAGCGGTGAGTGGTAGTGAGGTCGACGTCGCAGGGGTCGTCGGTGGTTTCGGGCAGGCAGAGCCAGGAGGTCTCGGCGCGGACCTCGCCGGGCGCAGCCAGCATCCAGAGGAGGAGCGCGAGTCCCAGGATCGGCAGGCCGGCGGCCCTTCGTTTCAGATTGCATCCATGGCTGGGCGTCGTCGTATTGATAGTGCCTCCCCGCGAAAGGCACAACCCCCGAACCAACTCAACCCTCCGCGCTCGGCTTGCGGCGTGAGCGCTTCAGCTCCGAGCGGCGACGCTTGCCCTCCAGCCGCCGGCGCTTGGACGCCTTCGTCGCCCGGCTCGCGCGCCGCCGCTTCCGCGACCGCATCGCGTCCGCCAGCCGGGCCTCGAGGCGCGCCAGCGCCAGCTCGCGGTTGCGGGCTTGGCTACGGGTTTCCTGAGCGACCGCGGTCACCCGCGGGCCGAGTCGGGATCGGAGGCGATCCTTTTGCGGGTCGGTCAGGGCATCCGAGCTGCCGATCTCGAAGGAGGCTTCGATCCGCGATGCGGTCTTGTTGGCGTGCTGTCCACCCGGTCCCCCCGAGCGCGAGGCCCGCACCTCGATCTCGCTGAGCGGCAGCTCAATTCCCTCGGCGATCCTCAGCCCCAGCCGGCGCTCAGCCATCCGCTTCCCCCGCTGCGAGCGCCCGCTGCGCCAGCCGGTAGGAGACGAATAGCAAAAGGCAGGCGAAACCGATCTCCAGGGTTCGTTCGGGAACGGCATTGGCGATCACGACCCCGGCAGCAACGCCCGGCATCGCCAAAGCCCCCAGCAGCAAGGCCTCACGGGTCCGGAGATTGCCGTGGCGGTGCTGGCGCCAGCTTCCGAGCATCGCCACCGGGACGATCGCCAGCAGCGAGGTCGCCTCGGCCTCGATCTGAGAGGCTCCGAGGAACAGTGCCAGGGCCGGTACGAACAGAACCCCGCCGCCGACTCCCAGTAGCCCGCCGACCGCTCCTCCCACGAGTCCGAGAAGGACCGCCGCGACGACGTCTGCGGTCGTGATCTCGTTGGCGACGAGGATCTCCATCAGCCGACCAAAAGCTCCACTGCGACCGCGGCCAGCAGCGCCGCGAAGGCGAGCGAGACCGCACGCTCGGGTAGCCGCTGCTGGAGCGCCACCCCGCCGATCACGCCCAGCAGCGCCGGAGCGCCGATCAGTAGCGCCTTGCCCGCCTCCACGTTGCCGTACAGCGCGTGCCCGGCGGCCGCGACCGCGGCGATGATCACGATCGCCCCGAGCGAGGTCGCGGTGGCCTCGCGCTCGCCGAAGCCGAGCCAGATCACCAGTAGCGGCACGAGCACCGTTCCGCCTCCGACCCCGAACAGCCCGCTGAAGGCGCCGGCGGCCACCGCGATCGCCGCGAGCTTGAAGATCCGATCACGCTCCACGGCGCGATACTAGATCGGTGTTCCCTGCTCCGGCTAGACACCGAATGGTCGCTCTCTCCCATCCACGGCTCCCGATCAGGGGTGGCTCGGTCCGATGAGCACCGCCCGAGGCGAGATCAAGCAGGCGCTCCGCCCTTTGCTGGCGGCCCCGGAGACCACCGCGGTCTTCACCGACCTCGACGGGACCCTGGCGGAGATCGTCGATCGGCCCGAGGAGGCGAGCATCGATCCACGCGGAGAGGCAGCGCTTGAGCGAATCGCCGAGCGCTACGCGCTGACGGCCGTGATCAGCGGCCGGCGCTGTGCGGAGGCGCGCCGGATTGCCGGCGTCGACGGCCTCGCCTACGTCGGCAACCACGGCGCCGAAAGGATCGCGGCGGGCGCGAGCGAGCCGGAGCCGGTTGAGGGGCTGGAGGGACTGGCCGAGCGGGCGACCGGGTTCGTCGAGCGCCTTGACGCAGGGCGCCTCGACCGAGCCGGGATCTCGATCGAGGACAAGGGTCCTATCAGGGCCCTCCACTGGCGCGCGGCTTCCGACCGCGAGACGGCGGAGGCCGAGGTGGCGGAGGTCGAGCGCGCCGCGGAGGCCGAGGGCCTGCACACCCACAGGGGGAGGATGGTGCTGGAGATCAGGCCGCCGGTCGAGATCGACAAGGGGATCGGTCTGCGCGAGCTGGTCGAAAGGGCGGGCCCCGGCATGATCCGCAACGTCTTCTATGGCGGTGACGACCACACCGACGTCGACGCCTTCGCGGCGATGAGCGAGATGGTGGCTGAGGGCGAGATCGATCGTGCAGTGGCCGTCGGGGTGCTCTCGAGCGAGACCCCCGAGGAGGTCGCACGGGCCGCGACCGTGACCGTCGCGGGTGTGGAGGGCTACGTCGAGCTGCTGGAGCTTCTGGCGCGGCCGAGCGACCGTGACAGCGGGGGAGCCGCAAGCTGATGCAGTACAAGGACCTGCTTCGGGGAATGGTCCTGCTGGTCGCGGGGGTCGCGACCGCGCTGGCGGCGGTCTCGGCCGTGGCGCTCAACGACCAGCGCGATGACCTGTTGGCGGCGGCGATGATGGTCTGGTGGATCGTCGCGGCCGGCTTTGGGGCCTACGCGGGCCGCCCCGAGGCTGCGGCCGAGGCGGTGCGCCCCCCCTTGGCGAATTCGAGGAGCGCGATGGCGCTGCCGGTTCAGGAGGGGGCGCGGGCCTTCTTCGCCCGCGTCTGGCCGATCCTCCTCTTCGCCTTGGTGGCAGGAGGCCTCGGACCCTTCCTCCCGCAGGTGTCCGCGATTGCCACCGGCTTCGCCCTGGGGGTGGCGCTGAGCTGGCGCAATCGCGAGGCGGCGGTGACCGCGGTCGAGGATCGCGACGGCGTCTGCTTCTACGTCGAGCCCGGTCACGCCTTCCAGCCGGTCGAGTTGGTGCGCACGCCCGGGATGCGTCGAGACGCTCTCGAGGAGGGCGAGGTCCCACCGCCCCGGGGGCCCTGACGGGCTCCGCCCGCGCCTGGACGCACCCGCCTCGCTCACGGCCGGGAGGCCTATCGCTGCGCCAGCCACGCCCAGCTACGCCCGGAGCCTTGTCAGGCCTCCCGGGGGGGCGCTCCGGGGCTCAGCTCGCCCGCTTGCGACGGGGGCCCAGCTCGGCCCAGGGCAGCGTGTTCAGGACCTGCGCCGGCGTCAGGCCGGCCCGGCGGGCGGTCGCGATCCCGTACTGCATGTTGGCCAAGGTCCGGATCCGGTGGGCGTCGGTGTTGACGACGATCCCTACACCCGCCGCGGCCGCCATCCGGGCATGGCCCTCGGAGAGGTCGCGGCGGTTGGGGTTGCCGTTGATCTCGATCATCGTCCCGCTGGCGGCGGCGGCCGCGATCACCGCCTCGATGTCGAGTCCGTAGGGCTCGCGGCGGAGCAGCAGGCGACCGGTCGGATGGCCGATGCAGTCGACCAGGGGATGTTCGATCGCGGCAACGATCCGCTCGGTCATCCGCTCGGCGCTCATCTGGAAGGAGGTGTGGACGGAGGCGACTACCCAGTCCAGCTCGGCCAGCACCTCGTCCTCGTAGTCGCGCGAGCCGTCGGTGCCGATGTTGACCTCGGATCCGGCCAGCAGCCGGAAACCGTCGTCGAAGCTCTCGTTCAGCTCGTCGACCTCCTCCACCCGGCGCAGCAGCGCATCGGCCTGGACGTCGTTGCCGAAGCCGTGAGAGGCGGAGTGGTCAGTCACCGCCAGGTACTCGTATCCGCGACCGCGCGCTGCCTCGGCCATCTCCCCAAGGGTGTTCTTGCCGTCGGAGAGGGTGGTGTGGCTGTGGAGGTCGCCGCGGACATCGTCGATGCTGACCAATTCCGGCAGCAGTCCCTGCTCGGCGACCGCCAGCTCCCCGGTCCCCTGCCGCAGCTCAGGCTCGATGTAGGGGAGTCCGAGCTGCGCGTAGACGTCCTCCTCGCGCTCGTGGGTGTGGACGACGCCCGTCTTGACTTCGGTGATCCCGTGCTCGGAGACCGACAGCCCCAGCTTCAATGCTCGCTCGCGCAGGGCGACGTTGTGCTGGGCCGAGCCGGTGAAGTGCTGGAGCAGGTTCCCGAGCTCGGCCGGGGGGACGATCCGCAGGTCGACGGCGATGCCGTTGTGGCTACGGACTTGGGTCCCGCCGCTGCCCGCGCTTCCGCTCTCCGCCACCAGTTCGTGCTCGCGAAGGGCGCGCGCCAGTTCGGTGGGGTCGCTTGCGGTGGCGACGATGTCGATGTCCTTGCAGGTCTCCTCCCAGCGCCGGGCCGATCCGGCCAGCTCGACCACCTCGGAGGCGGGGTGGGAGCGGAGCATCTCGACCAGCTCGGTCCCGACCTCCCGCATCTCATCCAGCAGGCGGCGCTCGACCGGGCCCTCGGCCCCGAGGCGCTCGATCTCCCGGACCACGTTTTCCTCCACCTTGGCACCGAGGCCCTTGACGCCCTGGAGTCGGCCCTCCTTCGCGGCCGCGGCAAGATCGTCCAGGGTCCCGATTCCCAGCTCGTCCCAGAGGCGGCGGACTGTCTTCGGCCCGAGGCCGGGGACCGCGGTGACCTCGACCAGGCTCGCCGGCATCTTCTCCTTCAGCTTCGCCGCGGCGGGAATCTCCCCCTCGTCCAAAAGGGCCAGGATCTTCGCCTCGATCGTCTCGCCGATCCCCTGCAGCTCGGTCGCCTTGCCCTGGCGGGCCATCTCGGCGACCGGCTTGGGACAGTCGCGGATCGCCTTGGCCGCGTCGCGGTAGGCGAGCACCCGGTAGCGGTTGGCGCCATCGAGCTCGTACAGGGTTCCCAGCTCGGCGAAGGCAGCGGCGATCTCGGCGTTGCGCACGCGAGAGAATCTAGATCAACCCCGACGCGACCGGCCCGGACCCGCGAACTCGGTTACATGCCGGGTACCCTCCGGCAGGTGAGCGGTGAGCAACGGGTCGACATCGTCATCCCCACCTACAACGAGGCCGACAATCTCGAAACCCTGGTCGCTTCCCTGCTCGACGCCGTTCCCCATGCGGGGATCGTCATCGTCGACGATGCCTCTCCCGACGGGACCGGGGAAATCGCCGATCGCCTCGCCAGCTTGCACGCTCCGGTCCGGGTCGTCCATCGGTCGCGCAAGGAGGGGATCGGGCCCGCCTACGCGGCCGGGTTCGACCGCGCGCTCTCCGATGGAGCCGATCTGATCGTGCAGATGGACGCCGACTTCTCCCACCGCCCCGCCGACGTGCCGCGGCTGCTGGTCGCCGCCCGTGAAGCCGAGCTGGTGCTCGGCTCCCGCTACGTCGAGGGGGGGGAGGTCGGACGATGGGGGCGACTGCGCCGGTGGATCTCGCGTTCGGGCAGTGCCTACGCCCGCCTCTGGCTCGGCTTGCGAGTTCGTGACCTGACCGGTGGGTTCAAGTGCTACCGGCGGGAGGTCGTGGAGACGATCGACCCGGCCGGGATCGGTGCCCGGGGGTACGGCTTCCAGGTGGAGACGACCTACCGAGCGATCCTGGCCGACTTTCGCGTGGTCGAGTTGCCGATCCACTTCGAGGACCGGCGGGTGGGTGAGTCGAAGATGTCGAACGCGATCGTGTTCGAGGCGATCTGGAGGGTGCCCCTGATGCGCTTGCGGGGACGGCGGTTCCGCCGTCGCGGGTAGCCCTGGGACCGCGGCTCCTTTCCTCTACTTCATTTTGTATAGTGGGGTGACCGCGAACCGAGACATCGGTCGGCGCGGTCCACTACAACTAGACGTAACACCCCGCAATCAATCGAGGAGACCCAAAGTGGCGAATCTGACCCAGGTGACCGACGACACGTTCCAGGCCGAGGTTTTGGAGGCCACCGAGCCCGTGCTGGTCGATTTCTGGGCCCCCTGGTGCGGTCCCTGCCGCGTCGTCCACCCGATCCTCGAGGAGATCGACGGCGAGCGTGATGACATCAAGATCCTCAGCCTCAACGTCGACGACAACCAGAACACCGCCGGCAAGTACGAGGTGCTCTCGATCCCGACGATGATCCTGTTCAAAGGGGGCCAGCCCGCCCACCGGATCGTCGGCGCGATGCCGAAGAAGAAGCTCGAGGCCGAGTTGGAGCCGGCACTGGCCTGAGAAACCTGGGGATCTGGTCGTCACGAGCTCGCCCGGCCCCGCCGTGCCGGGAGCCGGTGGATGCGGCGACCGGCGGGACGTATCCTCGGTCGCATGAGAAAGCTTTCCCTGCTCGCCGCATCGCTCGCGCTGGTCGCGGCCCTCGCCCTGTCCACCGCTCCCTCCGAGGCCGGCAAGAAGTCGACCAAGATCACGGTCGGCAACAACTTCTTCAGCCCGGAGAAGAAGACGATCAACAAGGGGACCAAGGTCAAGTTCAAGTGGGCCGGCGGCGTACCGCACGATGTCACCAAGAAGAAGGGTCCGGGAGGCAAGTTTCAATCGGATCTGACCTCCGAGAGCGGCGTCAACTTCAAGCAGAAGTTCAAGAAGCCCGGCACCTATCGGATCTTCTGCACCATCCACCCCGACTCGATGAACCTGAGGTTGA
>JBPCOO010000015.1:0-4125 GCA_051000155.1 Solirubrobacterales bacterium
CGCTGGACGAGCTCAGCGACACCGACATCGAGCTCGGCGTCCGCCAGCTCGCCGCCGCCGCCAAGGAGGCCGGCACCGGCACCGAGGCCGCCAACCAGGCGATGCGCCAGGCGGTTGAGATCGCCAAGCAGCAGAAGGCCGAACAGCAGGCCGCCGCTGATGCGGCCGCCGCCGCCGAGGCCGACGAGGAAGTCTGAGCTCGAGGCGCACGCCCGGCCGAAGCGCGGCGGCGCGTTAGGCTCAAGGCGAATGCGCAAGCGAATCGATCCCGACCAGGTCGGTGCGGGCAGCTTCTACCGGCTGATCACCTCGCTGGTGGTCCCGCGCCCGATCGCTTGGGTAGCGACGACCTCCACCGAGGGCATCGACAACCTCGCCCCGCATTCGTTTTTCACCTGCGCCTGCGTCGACCCGCCGGTGCTCCAGTTCACCTCGGTCGGTGCCAAGGACACGCTCCGCAACTGCCTCGAGACGGGAGGGATGACGATCAGCGTCTGTCCCGAGCCGATGTTCGAGCGGGTCAACGCCACCGCCACCGACTTTCCCGCCTCCGAGGGAGAGTTCGGGGCGGTCGGAGTCGAGGCCGAGCCAAGCGAGCGGGTGAGGCCGCCGCGGGTCGCGGGCTCCCCCGCCGCGTTCGAGTGCGAGCTGGCCGGGACCAAGAGCTTCGGCAACTCAACCGTGATCTTCTGCGCGGTGCTACTGGCGGCGGTCGAGGAGTCGGTGCTCGCCGACGACGGCCTCGCGGACATCGAGGCGCTGGCGCCGCTCGCCAGGCTGGGCCGCAACGAGTGGGCGACCATCGGTGAGGTCAAGCGGATCGACCGCATCCCTTACTCCGATTGGAACGAATCAACGACAACGAAGGGCTGACTCAATGAGCGACGAGATCTTGAACGAACAGCAGCGACGCGATTGCGAGCGAAACGAGACCGACTTCTCCGACCTGAGCGCGATCTTCCTCAATTGCACCCTGAAGAAGAGCCCCCGGACCTCCAATACCCAAGGGTTGATGGCGATCCCCGAGGAGATCATGCGGCGCAGCGGAGTCTCGGTCGAGGTCGTCCGCGCCGTCGACCATGAGATCGCCAACGGCGTCTATCCGGACATGACCGAGCACGGCTGGGAGACCGACGCCTGGCCCGAGGTCTGGGCGAAGGTGGACGCCGCCGAGATGCTGGTCATCGGCACCCCGATCTGGCTCGGTGAGAAGTCCTCGGTGGCGACCAAGATCATCGAGCGCCTCTACGGGCACTCCGGCGAGACCAACAGCAAGGGCCAGTACCGCTTCTACGGCAAGGTCGGCGGCTGCATCGTCACCGGCAACGAGGACGGGATCAAACACTGCGCCATGAGCTTGCTCTACTCGCTCCAGCACATCGGCTATACGGTGCCGCCGCAGGCCGATGCGGGCTGGATTGGCGAGGCCGGTCCGGGGCCCTCCTACCTCGACGAGGGCTCAGGCGGTCCCAGCAACGACTTCACCAACCGCAACGCGACCTTCATGAGCTGGAACTTGATGCACTCCGCCCGCCGGATCAAGGACGCCGGCGGCATCCCGGCTCATGGCAACGTCCGTTCCGAGTGGGACGCCGGCTGTGATGTGAGCTTTCCAAACCCCGAACACCGCTGAGCGGCCCGAGGCGGTGCCTGGACGCGCCTGGCGGCACGGGGCTGCGCTCACCTCCGGGCCGGCTCAACGCTTCTTCCAGCCGCCGCCGAATAGACGAGCTAGCTTGCCGGCGGCGGCGTTGGCGCGGAACACGCCCGGGTTCTGCTCCGGGGGGTCGAGCCTTGCGACCTCGGCGGCGTCGATCGTCAGCAGCACTCCGCGCTCGAAGGTGCGTGAGACCTCGGGGCCGTCGACGAAGCGGATCTCCCCTCCCGTGTCCTCGATCACGAGTCCGTCGAGGATGTGCTCGCGGTAGTTGTCGACCGTCTGACGCACCACGCCGACCCGCTCGCCCTCGCTGTCGTAGACGGCGGTGCCTTCCTCTAAGGCGGCGTAGTGGATCGCGTGTCCGTGATCGGGGGCCACCGTTCAACTATACGATCAGTCGGTGGCCGGCTACTCGGGTACACCTCTGCCGAAGAAAGCTTGGGATCAAAACCGGGTGATCGGGTCACAAGGTCTGCGCGATCGACGATGTCTGGTCTGGGCTGCGGCTGGTGTGGCGCAGGGAGAATCGCTGGAGGGCACCTACCCCCGGTGCCGCTCGGCGACGGCATCCTCCCCGCAGAAGGCGACGATCTCGCGGCTGAGCTTGCCGCCCTGCCAGGCGATCGGGCTCTCGCCTTCCTCTTCGACGATCATGCGCGCGTCGGGGAGCGCCTCGGTGTAGGCCTCGGCGGTGGCGAGCGGATGGCCGGAGTCGGCCTCGTCGCGGCTGGCGACCACGAGGCATGGGAGCTGGAGTGACCCGAGCTGAGACAGACCGCTGAAGGGAATCGAGCGCGGCACCTCGCGCAGCATCTGGGCCACGGCTTCGGGGTGCTCGTGCTGCTCCAAGCGGTCGCGCGCAATCCGGATCAGGGTTTCCTCCCACTCGGGGTCGAAGCCCTCCTCCGAGTAGGCGTCGATGAAGCCGTCGACCCCGCCCTGGGAGAGTCGATCGGCGAGTCGGTCCCAGCGCTCCAGCGTCTCCTCGTCGGGCCCGGCACCGGTGCTGACCGGGCCAATCACCACCAGCGCCGCAAGTCGCTCCGGTTTCCGCAGGGCCAGGGCAACGATCGTATGGGCACCCATCGAGTGGCCGCACAACACCGGACGGGCCTCCTCCCCGCCCTCGGCCTCGAGCACCGCATCGAGGTCGTCGGCGAGCACCTCGTAGCCGTGAGCCCCGGCCTCGCCCGGATCGCTCCGCACGTGGCCGCGGGCGTCGTAGCGGATCACCCGGAAACTCTCGCGGGCGAGCGCGCTCGAGCCGTGGACCACCAGATCCTTGTGCGCGGTCAACCCGTGGAGGAGGAAGATCGAGGGACCCTCGCCCTCAACCTCCCCCCGCAGGCAGACGCCCCCGGCGGGCGAGCTGACCTCGAAGCTGGTGGCCTCCGTCCCGCTCAAGCGGCCTTAGCGTTCTCCTTCGCCTGCTCGAAGGCGTCCTGAATCGAGTCGGCGTCGTCGTAGGTGAGGCCCAGCAGCTTGACGTTGCGAAAGCGGATCTTGCCGTCGGGGTCGATAACGAAAACCGACCGGCGGATGTTGTTGCCGAGCGTCACCCCATAGGCCTCGGCCGCCTTCAGATCCGGGTCGGAGACCAGGGGCACGTTCAGCTTGTTGTCCGCGATGAAGCTCTCGTGGGAGGAGACGTCTTGGGGGGAGACGCCGATGATCTCGGCATCGAGCCCCTCGATCTTGTCGCCCTCGGCGCGGTAGTTGCAGAACTGCTTGGTGCATACGGCGCTGTTGTCGGCCGGATAGAAGGCCAAAACGATCCACTCGCCACGGCGGTCGGAAAGCTTGAAATCGCCCTCCCCGGTCCACGGCAGCTCGAAGTCGGGTGCATGGTCGCCGTTGTTGAGCTTCGCCATCGGTAGTTGCTTCCCCTCGATTGGTTGGTTGACTCTGGAGTCTTGGCTACGGCTCGCGGGCGGTCTCGGATGACCGCCTCGCGTCCGGGCTCCCCTACTTCGCCGTCGCGCTCTCGATCACGGCGGGCCGGCTGGGTGCCTCCGAACCGGGCACCCCGAGGGCCTCAATCGCTTCCACGACCTCGATCCCTTCGCTCACCTCGCCGGCCACCGCGAAGTCGGGTGGCAGCCCGGCGTCGGCCCCGGTGACGACGAAGAACTGGCTGCCGGACCGGCCCGGGGGCTCGGCACCGGTCTTGGCCATGGCGACGACGCCCTTGGTGTAGGAGGTGTCGCCTGGCGGCTTCTCGTCGACCGAGAAGCCCGGACCGCCGGTGCCGTCGCCCGCGGGGTCCCCTCCCTGGATCACGAACCCCGGCACGACCCGGTGGAACTGCGTGTCGTCGAAGACGCCCTCCTCGGCCAGATACTGGAAGGAGGCCGCGGTCTTGGGAGAGTCCTCGGAGAGGCTGACGGTGAACTCGCCGCAAGTAGTCTCGAACACCACCTCCGAGGCGGTCGGCCTCTTCATCTTCGGGCCCGGCAGGTTCACCT
>JBPCOO010000093.1:0-6569 GCA_051000155.1 Solirubrobacterales bacterium
TTCTGGGGGGCCAACCCGAGAGCGCCGATAGGCGGCTAGGGATCCAATGAGAGGCGAGAGCAACTTGAGTACCGCACGAATCGAGGAGGAGAGCTGATGGCCGGTTCCTACGACGCATCTGGTGGAGACGACAAGGAGTACGCCGAGGGTGAGCACCCCTCGGAGATCGAGACTCCCAGGGACAAGTTCGATCAGGTCACCGGCGACCCCGACGCAACCGGGCAGGAGACCGACTACATGCCGGGCAGCTCAGCGCCCGCCAACCGCGACCCCGACGTCGCCGCGCCGGAGCTGGGCAAGCTCAACGTCGACTACACCATCCCCGGCGTCGATCCCGACGACACCGATCCCTACAAGTTCCACACCGGTGAGAAGCGGGACCACGGCGGCGAGGACGCGATCGAGATGATCGACCTGGTTAAGCAGTTCGGCAAGACCCGGATCATCAATGGCCTGAACCTCGGACTTCCCGACGACGAGGTCTCGATGGTGCTCGGGCCGTCGGGCACCGGCAAGTCGGTGCTGGTGCAGCTGATCGTCGGCCTGCTCTACCCCGATTCGGGGGACATCCTCGTCCACGGGGAGTCGGTCCCGTCGATGACCGACGACGAGCTGTTTGAGATGCGGAAGAAGTTCGGCCTGCTGTTCCAGGACGGGGCGCTGTTCGGGTCGATGAACATCTACGACAACACCGCCTTCCCCCTGCGTCAGCACACCGACCAGGCCGAGGACGAGATCGAGGAGACGGTCTCCAAGCGCCTCGCCGAGGTCGGTCTGGCCGAGGCCCATTACAAGATGCCGAACGAGCTCTCGGGCGGAATGCGCAAGCGCGCCGGCTTCGCTCGGGCGCTGGTGCTGGACCCTGCGGTCGTCTTCTTCGACGAGCCCGACTCCGGCCTCGACCCGGTTCGCACGGCGCTCCTATGCGAGCTGATCCGTGAGATTCACGAGGAGAACGGCGGCTGCTACATGGTCATCAGCCACGACCTCGGAACCGCTCGCCGGATCGCCGACTTCATCGCCGTCCTCTGGAAGGGCCGTATCGTCGAGTCGGGTCCCGCCGAGGAGTTGTTCGACAGCCCCAACGACTTCGTCCGGCAGTTTCTAAACGCCGAAGTCGAAGGCCCCCTCGCAATGGACTAGCGGACTGGGGGCGTCGCCGCATCCTCGGCGCGTCCCGTCGCTCTCCTCGATCGAGCGACGGTTTGTTGCCGGTTGCCGGAAGGAACTCGTCGCTCGGCATTCGGGTACGGCCCTTCTGGCGAGTTCAACCGGCGCCGGTCGCGCAAGCCGAATGTATTCAGCCGGAACGCCCGGCGTTGCGGGTGACGCGCGGGTGGCGCGGATGAAGCAGGTCCGTGAATCGGCCTGCCGCAGTGCGGGCCTGCTTCATCGGCGACAGGACCCGCGCGCCCACACAGTCCGTCGGGGAGCGCCAACGGAGAACCTCGAGCGCGAATCGGCGCCCCCGCAACGCCGGCTATCTAATCTCTGAACGGTGAGGAACTTCTTCGATCGGGCGCGCGAACGGGCGCGGGGTTCGCTGCCACGGGGCGAGCCGGGTTCGGGTCACGCCCGGGCTCGGGACATCTTTGGCAGGATCAGCGAGTGGTCGGTCACCAATCCGACCCAGACAATCGTCGCCGTCGCCAGCCTGGTGGTGATCATCGGCGTCCTTGGGGCCCTGAGGCTGGCGCCGGACGCGGGTACGGAAAAGCTGGTCGACAACGGCTCCGAGGCCTTCGTCCAGACCGAGGAGTTTCGCGATCGCTTCGGCGACGACGCGATCGTCGTCCTGGCCCGCGAGGACCTGCAGAAGCTGGTCCTGACCGAGGACCTCGGCAACCTGCTGGCGCTCGAGAGCTGTCTCTCCGGCGCCCCCGTCGCTGAGGTCAAGCAGGGCCGCACCTACCCGGCGGAGCTCTGCAACCGGTTGGCCGGGCTGGACGCGGTCGAGGTGGTCTTCGGTCCCGCGACCTTCCTCAACACCTCCTCCCAGCAGGCCAAGGAGTTCTTCGCCAAGACGCTACAGGAGACCCAAGCGAACGCAGCGACAGCGGCGGAGGCAGCCCGAAAGCAGGCGGCGAAGAACGGCGCGACCAAGGAGGAGCAGGAGCAAGTGGCCTCACAAGCATCCGAGGCCGTCTTCAATCAGACGTTCGAGCAGTTCAGCTCGGTCGCTGCCGAAGCCCAGAGCTTCGGCCTGGACCCGAGCATCGACAACCCCTTGTTCGTCAGCTCGATCGTGTTCGATTCGCGCCAGCCGGCGGGCACGCCGAAGTCCCGCTTCGGCTACCTCTTTCCCTCGCCCGAGTCGGCGCTGGTCTCGATCCGGCTCGATGCCGACATTCCCAACGAGACACGGCGGGAGGCGATCGACCTGATCCGCGAGGTGGTATCCCAGCCGGCGTTCGAGCTGAGCGAGGGTGACTACGCGGTCACCGGCGTCCCGGTGGTGGTCGAAGGCCTCGCCGACGGTCTCCGGGGGGAGATCTTCATCCTGCTGGCGGTGGCGATGATGGTGATGGCGCTGACGCTGCTGCTCGTCTTCGGCCCACCTATGCCATTGCTGCCGCTGTTCGTGGCCGCCGCGGCCTCGGCGGTCTCCTTCGGCCTGCTCTCGCTGATCGGGGGATCGCTGACGATGGCCTCGGTGGCGGTTCTCCCGGTGGTGATCGGGCTCGGCGTCGACTACGCGATCCAGCTTCAATCGCGGTTCCGGGAGGCGATCGAATCCGGGGAGCGCCCCGCCGCCGCGGCGGTGATGGCGGCGATGCGCGGCGGGCCGACCATCGGGATCGCCGCGATCGCCACCTCGGTCGGCTTCCTTGCGCTCCTGCTCTCGCCGATCCCGATGATCCGCGAGTTCGCCCTGGCGCTCGTGATCGGCATCGCCGCCGCGCTGGGGATCGCGCTCACGGCTGGGCTCGCGATTCTCTCGCTGCGTCAACCGACCGGCGCCGAGGGGCCCTCCGCCGGAGGGATGGCGCGGGCTCGCCGCAGCCTCGGGTCCAACCCACGGATCGCGTCGGGAGCGACCTGGGCCCGTCGCATCTCCGCCGCCCTGCGTGAGCGGACCGCGCGCTTCAGCCATCTCGCGCTCGCGACCGCGATCGGCGCTCCGGCGAAGGTCTTGGCGGTCGCCGCGGTGGTCGCGGTCGTCGGCTGGGGCGCGGGCTCGCAGACCGAGGTCGTCTCCGACATCCGCGAGCTGGTTCCCGGCGACCTGCCCGCGCTCGAGTCGATCGACAAGCTCGAATCGGCGACCGGCGTCTCGGGCGAGCTGGATGTGCTCGTCCGGGGGGAGGATGTGACCAGCCCCGAGGCGATCGCCTGGATGGCCGAGTTCAAGCAGCGCATCCTCGATCAGAATGGCTTCGATGGCGAATTCCCCGACTGCCGCGACGAGGGGACCGGAATCTGCCCCGGCCCCGCCCTGCCTGACCTGTTCTCGGTCGCGAGCCCCGACCAGGAGCGGATCGACGGGGTTCTGGAGGCGGTGCCCGACTACTTCTCGCAGGCGATTCTCTCGACTCCGCCCGATCGCGACGAGGTGGCTGCGATCGCCTTCCTGATCCCGGTGATGCCTCTCGACGAGCAGGAGGAGCTGATCTCCAGCATCCGCTCCGAACTCGATCCGCCACCGGGCATCGAGGCCGAGGTGGTCGGATTGACCGCCCTGGTCGCCGACGCCAACGCCGATCTCTCCGGCTCGCGCTACTGGCTCGCCCTGACGGGACTCCTGGCGGTCGCCCTGGTGCTGCTTGGGATCTATCGCTCGCCCTCGCGCGCGCTCGTCCCCCTGATTCCGATCGCGCTCGCCACCGGTTGGTCGGCGCTGGTGCTGGCGGCGATGGACGTACCGCTCAACCCGATGTCGGCGACGCTCGGCGCGCTGGTGATCGCTGTGGCAACCGAGTTCAGCGTGATCCTCTCCTCGCGCTACTACGAGGAGCGCGAGGCGGGCGCGACCATGGCCCGGGCGCTGCGCTCGACCTACAGCCGCACCGGCGGCGCGGTGGTCGCCTCGGGAATCACATCGATCGCGGGCTTCGGCGTTCTCATCGCCTCCGACATCACCATGCTGCGGGACTTCGGCCTGGTGACGATCGTCGATCTCGGCGTAGCCCTGGTGGGGGTGCTGGTGGTGCTGCCGGCGGCACTGGTCTGGGGCGAGGGCGGGATGCAGGCAACCCTGGCCCGGATCCGGCGCCGGCTCGCCAGGCGTCCCACCTCCGCCGAGCCGGCGCTCTAGCGGGAGCCGGAGGGACGGCGCCCACCCCAGCGGTTAGGGTCGACTATCTATGGCAACGGATGATCGCGAGGGCTGGTGGCCCGAGGAAGAGGACGAGGGGAGCGGGGAGAGCGAGCCGAGCGCCGGGCCGCGCGAGAAGGGCCCGCCGAACCGACCGCCGCGTGGGCTGGAGTCGCGCGACCGTCCCAAGATCCGCTCGCGCTACTCGCTGTTTGTCGGGCTCGCCTTCATCGTCCTGATCGCGGTCGCGGTCCTCAACGCGGTC
Organism: Solirubrobacterales bacterium; assembly: GCA_051000155.1. Taxonomy (GTDB): domain Bacteria; phylum Actinomycetota; class Thermoleophilia; order Solirubrobacterales; family 70-9; genus CAXMST01. The sequence goes on from JBPCOO010000093.1 coordinate 4,521, forward strand.
GGGACCGATGAGGGCGGCTCGGCGGGATTCGGCGACGACGGCGGCAGGGCGCTGGCGGAGTTCGCGGTGCCCGACGCCCGTACCGGGCCGGTCGACGCCGACGCCAACATCGCCCAGGACGACTGCGCCACCGGACGCGTCCCCTGCCCGCGCGGGGACCGGCGCCTTCCCGCGTGCGAGATCGAGACCCCGGGCGCGATCCGCATCTGCGACCTCTTCGACAAACCCCTCGCGCTCTCGTTCTGGTTCACTCGCGGTGGCGACTGCCTCCCGAGCCAGGACTCCTTCGATCGGGTGGCGGCCCAGCGCTCCGAGGAGGTCAACTTCCTCTCGGTCAACGTGCTCGACGACCGCGAGCGCGTGCGGGAGATCATCGACGCGCGCGGATGGACCGTCCCGGTCGGCCACGACGCCGACGGCGCCGTCTCCAACGTCTATCTGATCGGCGTCTGCCCGACGCTCCTGCTCGCCTACCCCGGTGGCGTCCTCCACCGCAGCGAGATCGCCAGCTCCGAGGACCCGTTCACCGTCTCTGAGATCGACTCGCTGGTGGATGACCTGGTCGAGGCCAGCGCCGAGCGGGAGGCGGACGCCTTGGCCGAGGCCGGGACCGAGAGGGAGCCCGCCGGCGGGCGCGAGGGCCGCGGGTGAGCGACGCGGGAGAGTGGAGCGAGGTCGAGGTCGACCTCTCCGAGGCGGAGGTCGTCCTCGAGCTGGCGGAGGAGTTTCCCGGTCTTGGGTTGAGCTACGTCACGGTCGATCGCGGATCGGGTCGCAGCTCGCGCGGGATCAAGCACCGCCTGCGAATACTCTCCAGCCGCTTCTCCGGGCCGCAGGCGATCCACCTGCGCGAGCAGCCGATCCCCTGGGCATACCGGGTCTTCTACCGTCACATCGGCCTCGACCCGGACGCCCAGCCGACCCCGGTGGAGGAGATCGCGCTCGAGCGGCTCAAGCAGGGTGGCTTCAAGAGCCGCAACCGCCTCGACGATGCGCTCACGATCGCGATGATCGAGTCCGGAGTGGCACTGTGCGCGTTCGACGCCGACCGGGTCGAGCCGCCGCTGGTGGTCAGGCCGAGCAAGCCCGGCGAGCGGATGGAGGGATTGGTGAACCCGCTCACCACCGGCAGCCTGGTGGTCTGCGATCGCCACCGGCCGGTTTCGCTGTTGTTCGGGGAGATGGCCGCCGAGCGCGGGGTCTACCCCAAGACCAAGCGGATAATCCTGGTGGCCACGCGGGTCAAAAGCGTGCCGCGCATTGCGGTCGAGGAGGCGCTCTGGCTGGCGGCGGAGATCCTCACCAACGGTTGAAGCCCCGCCGTCGATGCCGCCGCCGTCGAGGCGCGGACGAGCAGCGCAACGACGACTTCACGGTTGGGGGTTGAGATCGGCCCTGGTCCCTGTCTAGAATGCCGCGTGTAGGCGATCCAGGAAGGGAGCCGGCATGGCCGAGCTTCTAGAGCTTGAACATCAGACGGAGACGAGCGGCGGCAGGGCCCTCGACGACGGGCTGCCGCTGGCACCCACCCGTGAGGACGAGCGCGCGGCGCGCGGCGAGATCCGCCGGCAGATCGCTCGACTCGAGCGGGAGCTGGCCCAGCTCTTCGGTAGCACCTATCCCCGCCAGGGGATCGAGTGGAAGGTCGGCGCCGCCGGCGGTCCACGGGTTCTCGGCATGGGTGAGCTGGAGAGCGTTCGCGACCGACTTGCCGACCGCCTCGCTGATGCCCGGGCCGAGATCGCCCGCCGCGCCGACCAGCAGGAGGCCCAGCGGGCCCTGGTCGAGCGGATGATCGCCGACCCGGCCGACTACCAGTGGGTCAGGATCTCCAACGAGGACGTAGGCGAGCAAGGATGTAAGCACTGGCACTCTCGTCCCAAGTGGGGAATACTCGGGATGTTCGCCGGTTGGTGGAGGGTCAAGCTCTCCTCCGGCTGCCCCTTAGCCGGGGGTCGGGGGTCCGGCCGGGGACCCCACCCAAAAATTCCACTCCTCCCGCTCTGGCGAGCGAACACACAGGTGGGGGCCGGGGGGGGGGTGGGTTTG
>JBPCOO010000110.1:0-3106 GCA_051000155.1 Solirubrobacterales bacterium
CTCCTACCAGTGAAGACGACGATCGACAAGGCAGGGCGGATCGTGGTGCCGAAGGCACTGCGGGAGGCCGTGGGCCTGACGCCGGGAACGACCGTGGACATCTCCGAGTACGGGGACGGTCTCCACCTCGCGGTGGGAGGGCGCACCGGCCGCCTGGTGGAGGAGGACGGTCTACTGGTCGCTACCGGGGAAACCAGGATTGATGACGAGATCATGTTCCGGCTGATCGACGCCGGGCGTCGTTGAGCGCCCTGGCGCTCGACACGAGCGTCGCCGTCCCGCTGCTACTCCGTCACCATGACTTCCACGCAGTCGTGGTCGACTGGTGGGACGGGCAGCAGTCCGCCCTCCCGGGTCACGCGCTGGCAGAGACCTATTCGGTTATGACGCGACTTCCCGGTGACGGCCGGCTCACACCGCAAGATGCCGCCCGCTTGCTCGCGGACCGGTTCGCGACCCCGCTCCTGCTCGACCCCGAAACCTCACGACGACTGCCGGCAAAGCTCGCCGAGCTCGAGATCTTCGGCGGAGCGGTCTACGACGCCTTGGTCGGCCTGGCGGCGGTCGAGCACGACGCGACCCTCGCAACTCGAGACGCCCGGGCCAGGGCCACCTACGAGAGGGTCGGCGCCCGGATCGTTCTCGCCCCTTGACCGTCACGGATGCGCGCTTGGCAGACTCCGAGCGATGAGCAGCGAGCCGCTTCCCGCCGGCGCCCTCCCCGGCGTCGCCTACCTGGTCGGCGCCGGGCCCGGCGATCGCCGTTTGATGACCGCGCGCGCGCTCGAGCTGATCGCCACCGCGGACGCGATCCTCTACGACCGGCTGCTGCCGGCGGGCGCGATCGACGACGCCCGCGAGGACGCCGAGCTGATCTACGTCGGCAAGAAGCCGGGCGATGTGGCGATGCCGCAGGCCGAGATCGAGCAGACGATGGCTCGCCTGGCGGCCGACGGCAAGTCGGTGGTCCGGCTCAAGGGTGGCGACCCGTTCGTCTTTGGCCGCGGCGGGGAGGAGGCCGAGACCCTGGTCGAGGCCGGGGTCCCGTTCGAGATCGTCCCCGGGGTCACCGCCGGGATCGCCGCGCCCGCCTACGCCGGCATCCCGGTCACCCACCGCGACGACGCCTCCGCGGTTGCCTTCATCACCGGCCACGAGGATCCCGCCAAGGACGAGTCCGCGATCGACTGGGAGGCGCTCGGCTCCTTCCCCGGCACCCTCGTCCTCTACATGGGCGTCAAGAACCTGCCGCTGATCGCCGAGCGCCTGATCGAGGCGGGTCGCCCTCCGACTGAGCCCGCGGCCGCGATCCAGCGCGGCACCCATCCTGACCAGCGGACCGTCCTCGCTACCCTCGAGACCCTCGCCGCCGAGGTTGCCGCCGCCGAGCTACGCCCGCCCTCGATCCTGCTGTTTGGCCAAGTTGCAGCTCGCCGCGAGCAGATCGCATGGCTCGAGCGTCGGCCGCTGCACGGCAAGCGGGTGGTGGTCACCCGCGCCCGCGCCCAGGCCAGCTCACTCCACCATCGGCTGGAGGCCCTCGGGGCCGAGGTGATCGAGCTACCGGCGATCCGGATCGACCCGCGGATCGACACGCCCGAGGTTGCGGCGATGTGCGACGCGCTTCACACCTACGCGCTGATCTGTCTGACCAGCCCCAATGGGGTTCGCCTCTTGTTCGAGGCTATGGCGCAACGGGGACTGGATGCGCGGGCGCTGTTCGACGCGACGATCGCCGCGATCGGTCCGGGAACCGCCCGCGCCCTCCGCGCCCACGGCGTCATCGCCGACATTGTCCCGCCGCGCTCGATCGCGGAGTCGTTGATCGAGGCCCTCGCCGACGTCGACGTCAACGGCCGCCCGGTGCTGGTTGCCCGCGCGGCCGAGGCTCGCGACATCCTCCCCGAGGCTTTGGTCGAGCGCGGGGCGGAGCTCGACCTCGTTCCCCTCTACGAGACCGTGCGTGAGCGCGCCACCGAGGCCACCATCGCCGCCGCCGAGGACGCCGACTACGTCACCTTCAGCTCCTCCTCGACCGTCACCTACTTCACCGAAACCGTCGGCGACCGCTTTCCGCCGGCGGCGCGGATCGTCTCGATCGGCCCGGTCACCAGCGCGACGGTGCACGAGGCCGGCTACGAGGTTGCGGTCGAAGCCGAACGGCACGATCCCGATGGTCTGGTCGAGGCTTTGGTGGCTGACCTCGAGAAGTGATCGGCACGGCGATGTCCACGGACCCGGCCCGGGCGGGCCGGGAGCCTTGTACGGCGTCCTCCTCCTCCTCACTCCTCGACAGCGCGCATCCCTGCGGGTAGGCTGTCCCCGACGTCCACCCGGACGGCTCCGACATGGGCAGGCTCCCGATCACATTTCTCTCCGACTACGGCACCGGGGACGACTTCGCCGGCGTCTGTCGCGCGGTGATCGCAAAGCTCGCGCCCGAAGTCCGCGTCATCGACCTCTCTCACGGCATTCCCCGCCACGACGTCCGCACTGCCGGGATCGTTCTCGCCGACGCCCTCCCCTACGCGCCGCGTGGGGTTCACCTCGCGATCGTCGACCCGGGGGTCGGCGGCGAGCGCCGGGCGATCGCGCTGCGAACCGGCGAGGGCCACTTCTTCGTCGCCCCCGACAACGGCCTGGTGATGCCGGCGACCGACGCCCTCGGCGGGATCAGCTCGGCGGTCGACGTCTCCAGCTCCAAGGTCGCTCTCGACGGCCCCTCCGACACCTTCCACGGGCGCGACATCTTTGCGCCGGTCGCCGCCACGATCGCCGAGGCAGGGGAGCTGAGTGACGTCGGCGAGCCGGTCGATCCCGACACGCTGGAGCGCACCCCTCCGACCGAACCGCGGATCGACCAGCACGCCGCCGTCGCCCACGCCCACCGGATCGACGGTTTCGGCAACGTCACCCTCGACCTCCGCTTCGACGATCTCCAGGGACACCCGTTGGCCGGGGCGGGGCGGATCTCAATCGGCTCCAGCCACAAGCGCCGTACCGCTCAGCGCGGCCGTGCATTCGACTCCGCTCCCGAAGGGGCCTTCCTCTTCTATCAGGACTCCTCCGGGCGGATGGCGATCGCGATCAACCACGGCGACGCCGC